>JBIPMR010000727.1:0-2937 GCA_044369025.1 Luteolibacter sp. | reverse complement strand
TCTTCCAGCGTCTCGGCCGCCTTGAGCGTGAGCACCAGATGTTCGTCCTCGGACCAATACGGCACGTCGCCCGCGCCATGCCAGATCAGGCCTTCCGCCTCGACGCGCGCGCGCCAATCCGGGCGCGGCGGGTTGCTTTCAAATCGAATGCCGGGTTTCATCGGAGGGGGAAATCAGCCACCGGTCGCAAATCCCGAGCGGCGCGCGCCAAAGCCGCCGCGCACCGATTGGCCGGCTGGCAACGGTTTCCCGGTCGCCCGGCTTTGCTCGACCATCCGTTGATAGCCGGGATTTCCGGCGGCGTGGGTGGCGACGGCGGCGCGGCGGCTGTCCATCCCCTGGTGCCATCCCTGCGCTTGGCCGCCGGCTTGGCGGAAGCCTGCGCCCGGTGAAAACGCACCACGATTTCCGGCTAACAGCCAATACATCATCAAGGCGTTGCCCATCCCGAAGCCGCCGTGGCCGGAGGAATTGGCGGGCTGCGCTTTTGCCTGCTCCTGTTCTTTCTCCAGGGCGGCTTCGACTTTTTTCAAGGTTTCCGGCGTCGGCTTGCTGGCGGCGATCGTTTCAACCCCGGGTTGGTCCTGCCACTCGCCGTTGACGAACCAGCGTCCGTCCTGCGAGAAATTGTAAGGCTGCGGATAGAAATCCCGCGCATCGGCGTGATAGTATCCCAAGCCCGTCAGTGGGAAATTGTTCGCCACCTCGCCGCGCGTCAGGCGCATGCGCTCGGAGTCCATTTTCTCCAGTTGCGACTGCGTGGTCGCCATCTCGACGTCCTTCTCGCTGATCACGTGGCTCACGCTCTGATCGCAACCGGTCAATCCCGCCGCCAGAATGCAGGCGGTGGACCAACGGAGAATTCCATTCGGACTGAGTGAACTGCGAAAACCACGTTTTTTCATAAGCTTGCGCGAAAACTAGCGCCTTCCCCCCATGCCTCAACCTTTTTTCAAAGGATCCGCCACGATTCCAGCAGCAGGAATGGATTTCAAAGGGAGCCCACGCGGCTCGCGTGCCGACGCGGGAGAGCCGCAATGTGTCCGGCCTGACCGCCTCCGCGCGACTTTGGTCCTTGCGGCCGACGGGTTGAACCGCTAGACGACGCTGATGAAAAGCCCAATCGTTCGGGGAGTTCTGATCGCAGTGGTGGCATTCGGTGCTGGCGTGGGGGCGCAGGCATTGCGCACCCAGCCCCCGCCGCAGGAGAATTCCGGGGCGGCGGCCGAGACAATCCCGGTCAAAACCACCCGGCGGGTCTCCGGCGGCACCGACGCGGAGCGGCTCCGGGCCGCCTCGGGAGACGCCGTCGCTTCGGTCGCGAAATCGGTCATCCGCATCGGCCCGCAAGCAGAGCGCCTGCGTCGGTTCCTCTCGCTGCTCGAGGGAGTGGATGCGGGAAATTGGGAGGAACTGACGCGGATCATGGCGGAGGAAACGAGCGAGAACGGCCGTTTTCAAGGCCAGGAATGGGATCTTATGATGCGGCGCATCGGCCAGATCGACGGGCAGCGGGCAGCGGGGGTCTTCGCCGCCAAGGGCGAGGAGGAATCGCTGCGCAAGGTGCTCGCCGGCTGGGCGCAAGCGGATCTGGACGGAGCTTGGAAGTGGCTTGAGAATTACAAGGACGAGCGCGGCCGCCGCGACATCTGGCGCGGGGCGCTCATCGGACTCGCGGAAATCGATCCCGCGCTGGCGATGCGCAAGCTCGAGTCCCTCCCCTACGAGGTGAAAGGCGGAACCATCGCCTTCCTCGTGCACCCGCTGATACAGGCCGAGGGTATCGACGCCACCACGGCCCGCATCAAGGAAATTTACGCCGACTACCAAGCGAAGGATCCGGCCTCTATCAGCGGAAAGGAGCACGAGTATGTTTATGCGTTTTTCCACAACGTCTGCGATATCAAGCGCAACGCGGGCTACACGCCGGAAAAGCGGATGGAGGCGCTGGAAACGCTCTCCGGATTCCCCGACCTCGCCCGGCGCTCGCCTTGGTTGATCGAACGCACCGTGGCCTCCGCCGCCCGCGATTTCCCCGAGAGGACGATGGAGGTCGTCGAGCGGATGACCGTGGTGGACGGGCAACTCCTCGATGACCGCGGCGTGGACCAAGCCGCGAAAATCTGGCAGGAAAAAGACCCGGGCGCCTTCAAGCAGTGGCTCGAAAAAAACCGCGGCACGCCGATGGGAGACCGCGCCATGAGCCAATTGCCGGGCGCGGGAGGCTGAAGCCCGCCCTCTCGGCTATCGTTGCAGGCATGGCGGCAGGCAGTCCAAACTCGCCCATGGAATGCGAGGAATCTGGCATAGGTTTGCGACAGCCACAGTTGGAAGGTCCACGAGTCATTTCCCGATTTGTAAGTTTCAATTGAATTTCAGGGACCCGAAGCTAGTCTCAGGGTCTCGCAACTCCTGGATCAAAGTCCGACTTTTTTGCCGGGAACTGCCCAATCACCTTTTAAAAAATCATGAAACTCCATCGTCTCCTCATCACCACCTTGTTCCTTGGCTCTGCGATTTCCCTCCAAGCCCGAGTGGACTCGGTCCTGAAACTGGAACTGAAGCGTTCCACGCAGGCCACCCGCAGCACCTCGAGCACCACGGAAAAAGGCAAGGTGAGCAATTCCCGCGTCGATTCGAAACAACTGCTCAGCCTCATCGCCAAAGCACGCGGCACCCGGTTTCCCGACGGCTCCAAGCTGCAAGTCGCCAGCGATGGCACGGTCTATGTGGCGGATTCCAAAGGCAGGCAGGTGAGCGTCGTGAGCGAATATCTGCGGATGAGCTTCGATGACAAAAACAACCTGTTCGATGGCCAGCGCAACTTGGTGACCGGCACGGAAACCAGCAAAAATTTCTTCCCGATCCGCCTCGTCATCGATCTGCCAGAATTGAAAGGCTCCGTGTCCGGAATTGCCAACGAGGACTTCAAGGCCG
>JBIPMR010000726.1:0-2941 GCA_044369025.1 Luteolibacter sp. | reverse complement strand
GACATTTCGCGGCTGCGGGGCGGAGCCGAACCGCCTGCTGCGCATGTATCACAGCGGCGCCACCGAAGATCTGCATGCGGTCGTTGCCCATGCCGTTGCCAACCACCCCGCCGCCGCCATCGATTTGATCGGCTTCAGCCTCGGTGGCAATCTGACGTTGAAATACCTCGGCGAAAATCCCGCGAGACTTCCGCCGCGGGTTCGCCGGGCGGTGACGTTTTCCGTGCCTTGCGATCTGGCGTGCTCGTCGCGGACGCTGGCGAAGTGGTCTAACAAAATCTACATGGAGCGCTTTCTGATCAAGATGAAGGCCAAAATCCGGATGAAAAAGCGGCTGTTTCCCGACCAGTTGGAATTATCCGGCCTGAGCCGGATCCGGACGTTTCAGGAATTCGACGACCGCTTCACCGCGCCGATCCACGGCTTCCGCGATGCGGCGGATTATTGGGCGAAAAACAGCTGCCGCCAGTTCCTCCCGCAAATCACGCTGCCCACCCTGCTCGTCAACGCGCAGAATGACCCGTTTCTCGGCGCGGATTGTTATCCGCGCGAAGAAGCCGCCGCCAGCGGGGCTTTCCATTTCGAGGCTCCGCAAACCGGCGGCCACGTCGGCTTCACCCCGCGCGGCGGCGGCGCGGAATACTGGTCGGAAACCCGCGCCATCCGGTTTCTGCGCGATGACGCTTGGGGTTGACCGCCCGGCCCGGCGGGCTTAGGCAGTGGCGAGAAACTTTTGACCATGGAACCCACCCCCACAGCATACGGAACCTGGAGCGGCGGACGCTTCATGCACTTTGGCGAAACCTTGTCGGAGCAACGCTTCATCGGCTGCATCGAGACCGCCTACGAGTCCGGCATCCGCACCTTCGTCACCTCCGACGTCTACGGCAACGGCAAGGCGGATGAATTGTTAGGGGTGGCGCTCAAGGGCATCGACCGCTCCACCTACAGCCTCGTCGGCATGATCGGCCACGACTTTTACGAAGGCCAGCGCCAGGGCAGCCAGGGCTATCCGCGCTTCACCTCGCCCGCCTTGCGCGGCCCGGAAGGTTTTTCGGATTTCATCAACATGGCCTGTTCGAAAGAGCTCGAACGCTGCGGTGTGGACAAGTTCGACCTGCTGATGCTGCACAATCCCGACGAACTCGGCTACACCAGCGAGCCGCTCTGGCAAGCGCTCGAAGGCGCGAAAAACGCCGGTCTCACCGACCGCCTCGGCATCGCCCCGGGGCCGGCCAACGGTTTCTCGCTCGACCTGGTTTACTGCCTCGAAAAATTCGGCCACCTCATTGATTGGTCGATGCTCATCCTCAACCCGCTGGAGCCGTGGCCCGTCGGACTCACCCTGCCGGTTTGTGAGAAACACGGCGTCAAAGTGATGACCCGAGTCGTCGATTACGGCGGCGTTTTCCACGATGATATCGGCGGCCCCGAGCACAGCTTCAAGCCCGGCGACCACCGCACCTATCGCCCCGAAGGTTGGGTCCAACACGGCATGGAAAAGGCCAACCGCATGCGCCCGCTCGCCGAAAAATACGATCTAACGCTCCTCCAGTTCGCCTGCATCTGGAACCTCAGCCACCCGGCGGTTGAAAGCGTGGTCCCCACCTTCATTCAGGAAGCCGGCGAAGGCGCGCGCCTCATCGAGGACAAGATCCGCGAGTTCGCCAAGCTGCCGGACCTGCGCTTCACCGCCGAGGAAGTCGATTCCATCCGCCAGATCGGCGACAACACCGGCTGCATGACCCTCAAAGGCGCCAGCAAACGCCACGCCACCAGCGAGCGCCCCGATGAATGGCCGATGCGCGAGGATCTGCTGGAGCTCGCCGGCCGCCACGGCCTGGGAGCTGAATGGTAAGGAGTGCGGACACTCTTGTCCGCCTGGCCAATGCTTCGCGAAAGCCGGGCGCGGAGCTCTTCTTCTTTCTCCACCCATTGGCCAGCGGGACAGAAGTGTCCCGCCTCCTCAATTGACGGCCATAAGATCCGCGCGGACAAAGACAAGAATCTTGCGGGAAACCGCCGGGACGGGCGCGTTCTGCTTGGGGCTGAGGGCGGAAACGAGTTCGAACTTGCCGGACTCCACGCTGATCGACGTATTGAATCTCCAGTTTTCGTAAATCGGCATGCGGATCGACCCGTCGCCCCATTGATCGACGTGCTCCATCCACGTCTCAAGCCGCAGCCGGGCGACGATTTCGGGGATCAGTTGCAGATCGATCATCCCGCCCGAATTCAAAGTCGCCTCGACTTCGAAAGTGACGCCGGTGTTGCGGGTTTCGAAGGCGGTGGGCGAACGGAATGCCGGATTCACGGGCGGATCTGATAAGAGGCCGCCTCTTGATAGATCGCATGGCAACCGCGGCGGCTGGTATTCGGTCGGAAAGATCTCCTCGCGGATCGACTCAATCGTGGCTTTCTCACCGCTGCGGCAGACCACCATGCAGGTCTCCAGCAGTTTCGCCTGGCCAGCTTTGGAGAGGGCAAACGCCTTGTCGTGTAACGCTTGGCCGCTCTTGTTAGTGCCTGCGAGCATTTCCGTCAGGGTGGCATGCGGGACCTCGACAAACTGAAGGCTCACGCGGATTTGCTTCGGCTTCTCTTGATAGCCAGCCGCGATTTCGCACGAGATCAAAGCAAGAGCGATGACGACGATTTTCATGACTACTGTTCCTGTGAGGGCCCTGTGGTGATGACGTCCGCTTTCACGAAGACCATCAGCTTGCGGCTGAAATCCGGGACGCCCTCTTTGTTTTTCGGAGAAAGCGCGGCGGTCAGCATGTAGTGTCCGTCGCTGAGGATGACGGCGGTGTTGGTGCGCAGCGTATAGAACGTCGGCATTTGGATCGGGGAGTTTCCGTGCTCACCCTTCCACTCGGCCCACACTTGGTTGCCGACGTGATAGACGATCTCCGGCGTAAAGCGGAGATCGATGGTTTTA
>JBIPMR010000725.1:0-2944 GCA_044369025.1 Luteolibacter sp. | reverse complement strand
GTCTGGTGGCCTCCGGGGTTTTCACCGCCTAGCAGCCTAACGGGCCCTCACCTGTGGAACTCCTTGACCGGCCCGGACTGGTGGTTTCCTCGTGCGCTTCGAGCGGCCCCATCCAATCGGGCAGGGTGTGGCTGTCGCGATCCACCATGAAGGCATCCTTGCGTTTCTTCTTCTCCAGTTCCTGCGCGGAAAAAGCCGGTGGCACCAGGAACGCGGGGAACATCCCGTTGCCCTTGTGCATGAAGATGAATCGCATCGGCGCGGCGCCGCCCGGCCTGACCATCGTCTGGGCGGCGGAGATGCGCGGAAGCGCGCCGGGAAGGGACAATCCTCCCACGGCGAGGAAGGCATGGCGGATGATCGACTGGCGGGTGCGCTCGGATTTCGCGAGGCGGGCGATCAGGTCGACCGCGTCCGTTAGGTTGCCGTCCAGCCGCGGGTCGCCGGTGCCGCTGAGTTGGCCGCTGGTCACGACTGGCAGGGTTTTGTAAACATCGAAGGTGGACTTGCCATCACCGGACTTGATCAGGTTCTCCGGGTTTTCGAGAAACTCCTCCATCCGGTAACGCCCGAAGTCATCATACATCTCGAACGGCAGGCCGACCGGACTCATATACTGGTGATACTTCCAACAGGGCTCCGGCTGGGTCACGGACTCCACCCGCTCGCGGAAAGTCCGGTGCGGGTCTTCCGGCACTTGCGCATCCACGGTGATCGGAATGTCGGGCACGCGGCCGGCGAGCAGTTTCTCACGCACCCAGCGGCCGCGGCGGATCGCGTCGGCATGGAAATTCGTCGAGTGCGCGATCAACCACGCGGGATGGGTCAGGATGCCCTTGCGCTGCGGGATGCCAGGGCGAGAGCCGGGAGTTTTGGAAATCGGGCGAAGTGGAAATTTCAAAGCGGCCGATTCCAGGGCTGCCGGGCACATCGCCATCGACCCCGCCCGGAGTCGCGGTCAAGCGGGTTTGGAGAATGACCGAGGTGGCGGACGCTTCACCTGCGAGAAGGCCGTGTGCGAGGTGGATTCCGGCGGCGGGGAGCGGGGAAAGCGCGACCACTGTGGAGACCAGGATGGAAAGGGGGTGCCGGATCATGGTGCGGGCGGCTTGGTGGATCGAGCCTCTGCTGGCAGCGGATAGTCCACGGCTTTGGCCTGTGCTTCGAGTTCGGCGCGGAGTTTCGCCATCATCGCGGGATCGGCGGCGAGGTTTTTCAATTCATACGGATCGTTTGTCAGGCCGAAGATCTCGGTGAACTCCGGTTTGCCATGATAGAGCACCAGCTTGGCACCGGAGGTGCGGACGCCGACGCAGGTGGGCGTGTCTCCCAGATCCTTGGCATACTGGGCGAGGAAGGACGTGCGCCAGGCCGCGGGCTTTTTCCCCGTGGCGATATCCTTCCAGCTCGCCCCCTGCATTTCCCGGGGCACCGCGACGCCGGCCAGAATCAGTTTTCGGCGATTGATCGTTTCAATGATTTGGCCGGTCTTGAGTCCGCCACTGACAGCGGCCGGGGAACCCGCTTCGGTGGTGCCGACCGACATGCTGAAGGCGGGCTGATGGAGGTCGATCGCCATGCCCACCGGACGATTGGATTCATCGAGATTTCCTGGGAACTTGGATCGGCGGGTGGCGCAGGATCACGATGCGTCATTCCCTATCAGGGAATCTCCCATTTGTAAGGGGCGCTGGAGATTTTCTCGTTCCCTCCGCTGACCACGTGCAGGACGTCCTCGATGCGGCAGCCGCCGAGTCCCCGATAGTAGAGGCCGGGTTCCACGGTCACCACCATGCCTTTTTTGAGCTTGCCCTTGGCTCCTGGACGGATCGCCGGCCCCTCGTGAACCTGGAGTCCCACCCCGTGGCCGAGGGCGTGGAAAAACCCCTCCGGCTCGCGGCTGTCCTTGATCGTCTGATAGCCCTCTTTGAGGAAAAACGCCTCGACTTCCGCCTGGATTTTGCCGCCCGCCACTCCGGGTTTCACCAGGCTGATGCCGAGCTCGTGGCCACGCTTGACCGTGCGCACCAGGCGCCGCTGCGCGTCGCTGGCTTTGCCTTTCAGATAGGTTCGGGTCATGTCGCCCCAATAGCCGTCCTCGACGCGCCGCGGGAAAATATCCACCACGATCAACTCGCCGGCGCGGATCGGTCCGTAACCGGCGTTGTGGCAGTCGCAGGCCTGGTCGCCGGAGGCGGCGATGGTGTCGAGCGCCACCGCGCCCTCGGCGAGGGTGGCCACGGCGATGAGTTCGCGCAGGCGCTCGGAGGTGAGGATGCGGCCTTCATGAACCAGCCAGCCGCGCTGGATCCTCGACTCCGTTAGAGTTTTGACCACCGCTTGGAACCCGGCGGCGCTGGCGCGGTTGCCCTTGCGCAGCGCGTCCACTTCGGCCGGGGTCTTGCACTCGCGCTGGGGCAGCAGGTCGCCGTTTTCCGCCGCCGTGATCTTGAGACCCGCGTCTTTGAGTTTGAACGCCAGCCCGGCTGGAAAACGGGACCCCACCCGGAACTCATCGATTCCATAAAGCTCGGCCAAATGGCTCACCACCTGGCAATCATCCGGCATGGTTCCTTCGGCCAGCTTGAAACGCCGCGCCGCACCCGCACGGATTTCCGGCAGCAGCAGCACCTCGTCGAAGGCGGACTCCTTGCTCATTCGCGAAAATTCCATCGGCACGGTTAGACCGAACTTCCGTTTGCCCACGGTGAAGGCGAGATACGGATCGCTGGCGCGGAAGCGGCTGAAGTAGAGCATATCCGGATCCCCGGAATCCGCATGGAACAGAATGGATGACGGGGAATTTCCGTTGGTTTTTCCCGGTGTCGAAGATGGGCGGCTGGTCATGAGAACTTGGATTGAAAAGAGTTTTGCGCGATGGAACCAGCATGAAAACCTCCCCGTTCACACGGCGGCCGGCAACCCGGACTTTGGATGCCCGCAG
>JBIPMR010000723.1:0-2946 GCA_044369025.1 Luteolibacter sp. | reverse complement strand
CCGGGCGAAAACTGACCGGTAATTTATCTTTAACAACTGGTTGTGAACGATTTGATCGTTTCGAAAATTCCGCCGTGACGCTGGCTTCTGCCGGGAAATGGTTCTTGACGGAGAGCGTCCTGACTTTTGTTCTCATGCCTCCGATTCACCCACGGTCGGCCGCCTTCCAACACTCCAAACCCACGACCCGATGTCCGCACCACCGCCCAAGCACGACGACTTCATCCACAGCGAGGAGTTTCTCCATGAATTGATGAAACGGCAGCTCAAATTGTCGATCACCTGTGCCACGGCGTTTTTGCTGCTGCTGTTCGGGCTGCCGCTCTTGAACTACTTTGTGCCTGAGTTCATGGCGCAGCGGGTTGGTGGGTTTACGCTGACGTGGCTGATCCTCGGGGTTTTGTTTTTCCCGTATGTCTGGATCATCGCCCGTCTGTTCATCACCCGCTCGATGGCCCTTGAAGAAGAGGAAGTCCACCACGCCGCCAAAGGCAACCAGCGCCAACCCTAACATTTTTACGCTCTCATGGACTTTTCAAAAATCGATCTTTGGATCCTCGCCTTTTCCGGCATCACCGTCGCCGTCACCATCTGGATGGGCTTCCGTTCGGCGAAGACCTCCAAGTCCGCCTCGGATTTCTTCGTCGCCGGGCGCTCGGTCTCGGTCGGCTGGAATGCCTCGGCCATTTCCGGAGAATACCTGAGCGCCGCCAGTTTCATGGGCATCGCCGGCATGGTCATGCTCTCGGGCTATGACGCGCTGTGGTATCCGGTCTGTTATGCGTGCGGCTATCTGTTTCTGTTGTTGTTCATCGCCGGTCCGCTGCGCCGCTTCGGGGCCTACACGATTCCGGACTTTGCGGAAGGCCGCTACGACTCGCCGGTGTTCCGCAAAATCGCGGTCTGCTTCGTGCTTTTCATCGGCTTCTTCTACACCATGCCGCAGATGAAAGGCGCGGGCACCACGCTCGCCTACATCTTCCCCGGACTGCCTTACTGGGTCGGCGTCGCCGTGGTCGGCGCCGTCATCACGCTCAACGTCGCGCTCGGCGGCATGAAAGGCATCACCCTGGTGCAGGCGGTGCAATACTGGATCAAAATGTTCGCCATCTCGGTGCCGGTGTTCGTGCTGCTCTCCGTCTATGGCGGCTACGGGAAAAACCTCTCGCTCAACCAATCTTCCGCCGATTCCCCGCCCGCCATCGTCCAGACCGTGGATCCCGGGAAACCGGAGCGTCTCGCGCTGCCGGAAAAAGCCCCGAAAGATGAAGCGTGGATCGCGCCCTTCGGTCCTCTAACGACCAAGGCTGCCAAAGCCGCCGGTCTCACTCCGGAGGAATCGAAACCCTACTCGCTGCTCTACACCTTCTCGCTGATCGTCGCGCTGGTGTGCGGCACCGCCGGCCTGCCGCACATCCTCGTGAGATTCTACACCAATCCGGACGGCGTCGCCGCGAAGAAGACCACCATGTGGGTGATGATCCTGATCGGGGTCTTCTATGTTTTCCCGCCGGTGTTCGGCGTGCTCGGGCGCAATTTCCTGCCGGAACTTTACGCCGCCACCGGTTCCAAGGGACCGGACAAGGTGGTGCTTGAGCTGCCCATCCTGATCCGTGAGAAATACGGCATCCTCGGCTCCATCCTCAGCGGCATCACCTGCGCGGGCGCCTTCGCCGCCTTCATGAGTACCTTCTCCGGACTGCTCGTTTCGATGACCAGCGCCCTTGCTCACGATGTCTATGGCCGCATGCTCCGTCCGAAGGCGACTGCCGAGGAACGCATGAAAATGTTCAAGTGGTGCGCCATCCTCGTCGGCGGGGTCTCGGTTTTGTTAGGCGCGCTGGTCGAGCCGCTGGAAATCAATTTCATGGTCGGGCAAGCGTTCGCGATCGCCGCCGCCAGTTATTTCCCGCTGTTGTTCATGAGCGTGTGGTGGCGCGGCATGACCATGGCGGGAGCCGCCACCGGTATGCTCACCGGGGGACTTTGCGCCTTGATCTCCGCCGCGGTGGTGAACATCAGCACCCTCGCCCTGGACAAGGGACCGATGGGCAAACTCTTCTCCGGTTTCTCCGGCATCAATGAATTCTGGGTGGGCCATCCGCTGCTGCGGATTCTCGCCGAGCAACCGGCGATCTGGTCGGTGCCGCTTTCCATCGGCCTGATGATCGTGGTCTCCAAGGCCACCCGCCGCAGCGTTCCTGCGGATGTCCGGATGAAAATGTTGGTGCTGCATGCTCCCGAGGCGCTCGGCCTCAAACAGGAATACATCCAGGAGCACCAAGGCCCCGCCCATTGATCCGAATCTACGCAAGGCACCGAGGCTCGCGCTCTGATCTTTTTCCACATTTCTCGCACAGTCAGAGGAATCTTCGGTCCCAACGGGACCTTTGATCACAGCCCGGCACGCAGTGCCGGGTTCTGGAGTTTGGCCCCTGACTAGACAAACCACACGGGGTAAACTTTTCCATTCCTCTCAATCGTTCGATTTTGCTGGACTTTTATCTAGTTGTATGACTAGATTTCCCGCATGGGATTCCCAACCAAAGTCCAACTCATCAACCGCAAGGCCAGCGAGCAGTATTACATCAACTTCCCCTCCGCCGTCGCCCAAGCCATGGAGTTCACCAAGGGCGAAACCGTCGAGTGGATCATCGCTGACAAGGGACACCTCATCCTCGCCCGCAAGGACGTCCCGCCCAACCCCGTCGACATTCAAAAAAAAACTCCTCCCCGCTCCTGAGCGAGCGCCTTCAACAACTCATCGGTTCCGCCAGCGACCTCGCCACCCCCACCGAAAGCTGCGCCGAGATGCTCGCCCGGCACATGCTCGGCACCCTCCTCACTTCCGATAAAAGCACCGTCACCAATCTCATCTGCACCCATGGTGGCCAAAACCGCGACTGGACCGCCGATTACCGACTCTACTCCAGGGACCGCGTCGAG
>JBIPMR010000092.1:0-9050 GCA_044369025.1 Luteolibacter sp. | reverse complement strand
AGAATCCCCCAACTGGCGTCGATCATCAGCGCCGGCGACCGCGAGTTGATCCGCATCGACGGCGGCGGGCGCGCCCACTTCCACCCGGACCTCACCAACGCCCGCGATCTCCAGGCCAAGCTCGACACCATGGCCGCCGATCCGAAGCGCCAGCAAGCCATCGAGGCGGACCGTGCCGGCGTGCTCGAACTTTGGGAGCAGGTCTTCCACCATCTCTCATTCACCGGTCGCAGCGGAGCGATGTTCGGCTTCGAGGGGCTTGGCAGCATCTATTGGCACATGGTCGCCAAACTTTTGTTAGCAATTCAGGAAGTCCACCAGCAAGCCACCTGCGAAGCGGCGGATCCCGCCGAAATCCCGCTTCTGGCAGAAGTCTATGACGATGTCCGCAATGGCCTCGGGTTTACCAAAAGCTCCGAAACCTACGGTGCCTTCCCGACCGATCCCTACTCCCACTCGCCACGCGACCGTGGTGCGCAACAACCCGGCATGACCGGCCAGGTCAAAGAGGAAATCCTCACCCGCATGGGGGAACTCGGCGTCCACGTCCGCGACGGCCAGATCCACTTCGAACCCGCCTTGCTGAAACGCCGCGAGTTTTTCACCACGGCCCACGAGTTCCACCATCACGGAATCGATGGGAATCCGCGGCTCTGGCAGTTAGGCCCCGACACCCTGGCGTTCACCTTCTGCCAGGTGCCCGTCTGTTATGAACTCTCCGATCATGCGTCCATCACCCTCGAGCAGCGGGATGGCGGCAGCGAAACCATCGCCGGAGCCTGCCTCAGCGCCGATGTCAGCGCCTGCATCTTCCGGCGCGATGACTCCATCCAACGGTTGCTTGTCAAGCTTCCCCAAAGCCGCTTTTCTCTCTGATGAAACCCATGAAATTATCGATCAAGGAAAAAGTCGGCTACGGCCTCGGGGATACCGCCAGCAACTTCATTTGGGCGCTCATGATGAATTTCATCATGTTCTTCTACACCGACATCTTCGGCATCACCGCCGCCGCTGCTGGGACCATGCTGCTCTTCGCCCGCGTCACCGACGGGTTCTGGGACTTCTTCGTCGGTGCCGTGGCCGACCGGACAAAGTCGAAATGGGGGCGTTTCCGTCCCTATCTGGTCTGGCTATGCGTCCCGCTGGCCATCGTGTTCGTGCTCGCATTCACCACGCCTGACATGAGCCCGGCAGGCAAGCTCGTTTGGGCGTGGGTCACCTATAATTTACTCATGCTGCTCTATTCCGCCATCAACGTTCCCTACGGCGCGCTGTCTGGTGTAATGACCGACGACTCGCTGGAGCGCACCAGCATCAACAGCTATCGCATGTCGCTCGCGCAGGTCGGCGGAATCATTGCCAACTCAACCTTCATGGTGCTGATTATCAAGTTGGGTGGTAACACGGGAGACAAACAATTGAACCAGCAAATCGGGGCACAGCACACCGTTCTACTCTTCAGCGTCATTGCGACCATACTCTTCCTAATCTCATTCCTAGCCACCAAGGAGCGCATCCATCCGCCCAGCGCGCAAAAAACCAGTTTGCGCCAGGACCTCAAGACGCTCTTCATGAACCGCCATTGGATCATGATGTTCGCCACCGGCATCATCAACATAACCTTGGCTGTCGTGCGCGGCACTGCCGGCATCTATTACCTCCAGCGCTACCTCAAACTCGATGCCGGAGGAGATACCAAGTCCTTCTATAAATGGGAGCCCGGTCAGGCGATTGAACTTTTCTATCTCGGGCAGATAGGCACTTACTTTCTCATTGGCGGTTTGGCCATGATTTCCGGAGCAATGATGACCCGCTTCGCCGTCAAGGTCATGGGCAAAAAATGGTCATTCATCACCAGCTTGGTAATGGTGGCGGTCACCGCCATTCCATTTTACTATATCAAACCTGACCAGATGCCGCTGGTCTATACATTTCAGATTCTCGGCATGATTTTCGCTGGCATCAACGCCACGCTGTTTTGGGCGATGGTGGCCGACACTGCCGACTTCCAAGAATGGAAGTATAAAGTCCGGACTACAGGTGTTGCATTCTCAGCCACCACTTCCGCGCAAAAGGCCGGCATGGGCATCGGCGCGGCATTCGCCGGCTTCCTGATCTCACATTTCAAATACGACCCGAAAGCCGTCGAACAAACGCCGGATGCCATCCACGGGATTCTGCTTCTCAATAGTCTGATTCCAGCTGCTGGATTGCTGCTGCTCGCGGCCTTGTTCACCCTTTATGGTCTGGATGAAAAGCTCTGCAAAACCATGCGCGAAGATCTCGCCCGGCGCAGAGCCGAAGCCTGAGCGGCGGGAGTTCGATTAACCCAAAAAAGCCCCTCGCTGGCACGAGGGGCTTTTCCTTGAATCGGCTTGGCGGTTGGAAACCGCCGCCACGGGTTAGCGGGCGGCGCGGTCTTCGGTGCCTTTGCTCGCCCGCTTGCGGACGTTGGCGTCGAGGATGCGCTTGCGCAGGCGGATGTTGAGCGGCGTGGCTTCCACCAGTTCGTCGGCATCGATGTATTCGATGGCGCGCTCTAACGAGAAACGCAGCGCCGGGGTCAGCTTGGAAGTCTTGTCCTTGCCGGACGAACGCATGTTGTCGAGGTGCTTTTCCTTCACCGGATTCACCGGAAGATCGCCCACCCGCGGGTTTTCTCCGACCAGCATGCCGCCGTAAACCGCATCGCCGGGAGCGACGAACAGGATGCCGCGCTCTTCAAGCGTTTGCAGCGAGAACGGAGTGGCGGTGCCGGAATCCATCGAGACCAGCGTGCCGGTGGTGCGGTTCTGGATGTCACCGGCGTGCGGTGCGTATTCCTTGAACAAGTGCGACATGATGCCGTGACCGGATGTCAGGTTGACCAGCTCGGTTTCGAAACCGATCAGGCCGCGGGTCGGAATGGTGGCTTGAATGAAGACGCGGCCGGATGCCTCGGTGTCCATGTGCTCCATCAGGCCCTTGCGGTTCATGAGGATTTTCAGGATACCCTGGGTGTAGTCGCCCGGAGCTTCGACGTAGAGCGTTTCGTAAGGTTCGAGCAGCTTGCCGTTGTCGTCGCGGCGATAAATCACGACCGGACGGGAAACGAGCACTTCGAATCCTTCACGACGCATTTGTTCGACGAGCACGGCGATCTGCATCGCTCCGCGGGCGGAGACGTTGAAGACGCCGGACATGTCGGTGTCTTCGACTTGAATGGAAATGTTGGTTTTCAACTCGCGCATCAAACGCTCGCGGATCGCGCGGGAGGTGACGTGTTTACCTTCTTTGCCGGCCAGCGGGCCGTCGTTGATGGAAAACTGCATCGACACGGTCGGCGGGTCGATCGCGACGAACGGAAGCGGTTCCTGGTCGGCGCTGCCGGCGATGGTCTCGCCGATGTCGATGTTTTCAATGCCGGCGGCGATGCCGACGATGCCGCCTGCGCCGCAACCATCCGAGTCGGCGGTGGCGAGGCCGGAGTAGGTGAAGGTTTTCATCACCTTGGACTGCACCTTGGTGCCGTCCTGGCGCATCAGATAAATGGTGTCGCCCTTTTTCACGCTGCCACCGAGGACCTTGCCGACGGCCACCCGGCCGACGTATTCGTCCCACTCGATGTTGGAAACGAGCATCAGGAACGGCGCCTCAGGATCGGCTTTCGGCTCCGGGATGAACTCGATGATTTTCTTGAGCAACGGGATGCAATCCTTCCGCTCGTCATCCGGATGGTCCATGAAATAGCCGTCACGGGCGGAACCATAAACGAAGGGGGCGTTGAACTGCTCGTCATCGGCGTCGAGGTCGAGGAAGAGTTCGAGGACCTGGTCGTGGACCTTGAGCGGAGTGGCGAGCGGGCGGTCGATCTTGTTGATGACGACGATCGGCTTGAGGCCTTCCTGCATCGCTTTGCGCAACACGAAGCGGGTTTGCGCCTGAGGGCCGCCGGAAGCATCGACGACGAGCAGCACGCCATCGACCATTTTCATCACGCGTTCCACTTCGGCGCCGAAGTCGGCGTGGCCCGGGGTGTCAACGATGTTGATGGTATAACCTTCCCAGAGAATGGCGGTGTTTTTCGCCTTGATGGTGATGCCCTTTTCCCGTTCGAGGTCCATGGAGTCCATGGCGCGCTCGGTGGTGGCTTGGTTTTCACGGTAAGTGCCGCCCGCTTGCAGGAGCTGGTCAACGAGGGTGGTTTTCCCATGGTCAACGTGGGCAATAATGGCGAGATTTCGAATTTTCAGAGACATGGGAACGATTGGATAAGATGCGGCCTCCGTGAGAAGGGGGGCGCGCTATGGACGTTTTTTCCAGCCATGGCAAGGCGGGATTGAGACAATTCCCCGGAATCGTCGATTCTGCCTCAGAAATTAGAGATCCGGCGGGTTTTCGTGCGGACTCGCGATGACCGGATGGATTGCCACCAGGTGGGGTTTGAGCTACCCTGCGCGGATAAGCCGCCCCGGTTGGAATCATTCAAATGAACCGGAAAACCGCTGCAAGAACCCAACGCACTGGAAATGAAGTGATGCCGCGGGAATCCACCCGGACACTGACCCCGGACACGGCTCGGCTCGCCCTGGTGCGTTCTCGCACCCACCCGGTGGCCGGTCAGGGTAGAATCGCAAACTTGAAAGAATCGTTTCGATGAATGCCGACAACGCCCCCCTCGAAGCGCCGGTCCCTTGCCCGCCGTCCGCAGCACTGCAACGCTCCCGAGTGGTTCGCGATTACCAAAAACACTTCGCGGAAGCCACCGGCCTGCCGCTGAAATTCGCCCCGCGCGAGATTCCGGACGAATCCGGCGCTCTCGAAATTGACGGAGCTCCCTTCTGCGACCTGCTCGCCCGCAACGTGGATTCCTTTACGTTCTGCCAGAAAATCCATACCGCGCTCCAAGCACGCGCCAACGACGCAAACCATCCCACCTGCACCGCCTGCTTTGCCGCCATGGGAATCGCCGCCGTCCCCGTGATCGTCTCCGGCGAAAACCTCGGGTCGCTGGTCGCGGGGCAGGTCCATTTGGTAAAACCCACCACGCCGCGCTTCGGCAAGATGTTCAAACCCACCACCGGCATGACCTTTACCGAATGCCCCTTCCGCGCCTGCGTCGAAAAAGCCAAACGCCTGCTCGCCGACCCCGCCCGTTGCGAAGACCGAAGTCGTGTATGAGTCCGGCTTCGAGTCCATCCCCCACTTCAACCGCGTCTTCAACCGCTGCACCGGCCTGCCCCCCACCGCCTACCGGGCCGCCTTGCGCCGCTAAACCGCCGCGCAGGGACAGAAGCAGGAGGAGGGACCTTGCTGCCCCCTTCTTCCCTTCCACCCTCGGATTTTCCGTGTGTTCCGGGCGTTTGAGGGTAACCCTGCGGCCATGAAACGGTGTCTGCTCCTCATCGCTTTGATCCCGTCACTTTGTTTCGCGCAGGATGTTAGGGATTGGCAAAGCGAACTCACCTCGCCCGCTCCCGGGCCGCATCCCAAGCTGGTCCCCACCGTGCTCGACTTGCAGGTGAGCTGGAAAGGAATGATCCAGTCCGGCGTCCTCAAGATCGAGTTCGCCCCGGCCGATGCGAAAAAACCGGGCGCGTATCTCGTCCGCTCGTCCGCCACCAGCCTCGGCGCGGCGGCGGTGCTATTCCCCTATCAGAGCCACTTCTGGTCCGAGCTGGACCCGGCGTCGTTCCAGCCGCGCTTTTTCAAAGCGGTGGAGATCGACAAAAAGGAAACCGTCACTACCACCGTCCGCCACTTCGCGGATCGCGCCGTGACCCACGAGGTGGCGATCGCGGCCAAAACCAAGGTCGCCAAAACCACCGACAAAACCTTCAAATTCGCCCCCGTTTTTGACATCTTCTCCGCCATGCTGCACATCCGCAGCCAGAATCTCGCCACCGGTGACAAGCTCGCCTTCGTCGTTTGTCCGTTCAAAACCCCCTATCTGCTCCGCGTCAAGGTGGCCGGCCGCGAGCTCCATGAAGGCCGCAAAGCCATCCGCCTCACCCTCGGCATGCGGAAAATCGACCGCGACACGCTCAAGCTCCAGCCCTACAAAAAACTCAAGAAGGACGCCACCCTCTGGCTCAGCGACGACGCCGACCGCGTCCCCATCGAGTTGCGCGCCGCCGCCTTCATCGGCGATGTCCGCGCCCGCCTCACCGGCCACCGCAAGCCCTGACCGAAATTGTAGCGGCGCGTCTATGACCGCCGCTAACTGGCCGAGAGGCCGTGAGGTGAATGATAAGCCGAAGAAGAAGCTTCGCGCGGCCCACCGGCATCGACGCTCATCGAGCGACGCTACAAGCTTATCACGCGCACCCGTAAAAATCTTTTGGGCGTCCCCTCGAGCGCAACGCTATCCTTCACCGTCACCACGATCCGGTCCGCCTGATCCAGCGCGCTGACCACCTGCGGATGGGAAAACCCATCGCTGGATTTCCAGATCTCCGTCCAGTTTCCCGCCAGGCCGCTGTTAGCCTCGACCGCGTAGACCAGCCCTTGGGTGAACTTGCGCAGCGGAAAGGTCAGCGTGAGAGACCGCGTGGCCGGCGTCGCCCCGGAAAACCCGGGAAAAACCACTCCGCCCGCCGGACTCGGCAGCGCCGGATCGCCGAGGAACGCGAACTCCTGAAGGTTGTTCCAGCCATCGCCATCCGGGTTCTGCGCGGGCGCGCTTTGGCCGTTGGGGAAGGAATTTCCGGAGGCCCAGGTGGCGAAGGTGGCGGTGATGGTGACCGCGACGGTCTGGGTGTTTGTCAGGTTGTCCAGGTCGGTGGCGGTCAGCGTGACGGTCGTTTGTCCGCCTGCCAGACCCACGAGACGAAGTTGCCCAGCCACGATGCTTGCTGAAGCGACGGCAGGATTGGTATTTCCGGTGATGCTGTAAGCGAGGATGGGAATAGAGGTCACCGAGTTCATTTTCACCAGCTTCGTTTGATCCATCGTGGCAGGCATGCTGGGAACATTCAGCGGAAAATTCGTAAACGGATTGGCGGCGGGACTGCCGTTGAGGAACAAGTTGTAAGTGGCGGTGGGAACATCGCTGATGCCCTCCGCCACGCTCATGCCATTGCCCGCGACCCGGCCGAAGACCGAAAAGCCGCCGTTTTGAAAATCCAGATTCGCCCGATTGTCGCCCAGACTGACGAAGAACTGGCTGGTGGCGCTGTTGGGATCGCCGCCGAGTTTTGCCATGGAAATGGTGCCGTAAACATTGGCGATTCCCGGCTCGTTGACCACGGGGGGATGGGTGACGACGCTGTTGAAATTGCTGCCCGTCCCGGCTCCCTTGAATCCCCCGCCCTGGATCACGAACCCGGCGATGCTGCGGTGGAAAACCACATCGCTGTATTTCCCCGCGTTCACATAGCTCATGAAATTCGCCACCGTGGCGGGGGTGGCGGTGTCGAAGAGGATGAAATCCATGTTGCCGAGCGTGGTGCTGACGCGCACGGCGGACTCGGCTTCGGCATCCGTGAAGGCTCCGGTTAGGTAGGTGTCGCGGCTGGCCCCGGCGTTGGCCGTCCATGCCGGAATGACCGTCCCGACCACGGGCGGTCCCGAAGGCGGGCGGACACGGATATGATAGATCTGCGTCAGGACGCCGCCGTTGGCGAAGATCACCGAGTAATTCAACGTGTAATTTCCCAAAGCCGGATAGACGCCGGTTAGCACGCCGTTGCCGGAGTTGAAGGAAAGCCCGGCCGGAACACCGGTCAGCCCCCGCGAGACCACTGCTGAGGAAGTGCCTGAAAGCTGGGTGAACGTGTGCGAGAATGGACTTCCCGGCGTGCCCGATGTCCCGGTCTTGCTGGTCATGCCATCCACGGTGGCGGTGGCAACATTGGATTCTCCAACAGGGTTATCAGCCGAGAAAACGTAGGGTTGAACGACGAAATAATAGGTCCTAGTGGCTTCAATCGTTGGGGCGAGGAATTGGTAGCTTGTCACGTTCGGACCGACCGCGCCAAGGTAGGTGTAGTCGGTCCCGAAACCGGCGTCCGCAGGTAGATAGAAAATATTGTAGCCGGTTTCATTCTGAACATTCGGCCAGGAGAGATTGATCGCGGTCTGGCCCGGAACAGGGCTTGCCGTCAAATTGAATACCGCGGTGGTAATAGGTAATGAGCCCGATCCGGCCGAAAAATCAAGACCATCCGTGGCGTATACTCGGGCGCTGTAAGTCGTATTCGAACTCGCACCTTCGAGAAAAAAACCGGTGAAGCCGGTATCAGCACTTTTTGCGGACGGAGATGTTCCCAGAGGGATGTAATTTCCGCCATTGATACTGATTTCAATACCCCACCCCGTCTCGGTGGTCGAATTGTCATACCAGCTGAGATAGAGCGCCGCACCGCCTGAAGTATTGCCAACGCCGGTCACCATGCAGTTCGTGGGAGCCACCGGAGCCGCGTGGGCGGTCGCCGAAATCAGAATCAACAGCCACGCCCATGCGCGACGAAGCGCGCGCCATTTGATGAACATAGATAAGAGGTTTGTTGACAAGCTGCGG
This sequence comes from Luteolibacter sp., assembly GCA_044369025.1. Classification (GTDB taxonomy): domain Bacteria; phylum Verrucomicrobiota; class Verrucomicrobiia; order Verrucomicrobiales; family Akkermansiaceae; genus Luteolibacter. Next base: position 550 of record JBIPMR010000092.1, on the reverse strand, counting down.
CGAAAATCCAAAAACCTTCCCATCCCGTCAATCCAACAAATGAGCTTTCGGCGGGCGATCCCGTTCTGGAAGTTTTTGAAAGCGTGGCTCTGTCATCTCGCCTCGCGGCCATCGCTCCACCGCCTCACCCGCGCCCCCCGGCAGGGCGGTCCAGATACATCCGCGAGCCGCGCACGTATTTTTCCGCCCAGCTTTTGACTTTCGCCTGCTCAGCGAGCGACAGCGTGCGCACGACCTTCGCCGGCGAACCGAGCACCAGCGAGCCCGGCGGGATGATCGTGCCGCCGGTGACCAAAGCCCCGGCGCCGACGATCGAACGTTCGCCGATGACCGCGCCGTCCAGCACGATCGCGCCCATGCCGATGAGCACCTCGTCCTTGACCGTGCAGGCGTGAAGAATCGCGGAGTGGCCGACGGTGACGAGTTCGCCGACGTAACAGCCGTAGTCATCGGCCAGATGGATCACCGCATTGTCCTGCACGTTCGAGCGCGGCCCGATCACGATTTCGTTGATGTCGCCGCGCAAGGTGGCGTTGTACCAAACGCTGGT
>JBIPMR010000724.1:0-2946 GCA_044369025.1 Luteolibacter sp. | reverse complement strand
TGGCCACGTCGCCAATCAGGGACATGTTGGCACCGCCGTTGGCTTGGTTCCCCTTGTCCAGATTCATGCGCCACTCTCCCTCGCGCAGGTTGACCACGGCCTGTGGTTCGCAAGGCACGGCACCGGCCTTTACATTGACGCCTTCGCCTGGGGCTCCTCCGACACCAACTAATCCTTCGGCGTATTTTGAAGCCAACTGGATTTCCATGGTCAACACGACCAAGGTATTCGGCGGCAGTCCGGTAAGCTTCTTCTTCCAATACATGAACGGTTGGCAATCGCCGCGCAAGCTGGCTTGAGTCGCGCCGCGGCGGCGGATAGCTTCACGCCATGCGGATCGATATCGTGACCTTGTTTCCGGAAGTGGCGTTGGCGCCGTTGAGCGATTCGATCATTCAACGGGCGCGGTCTGCCGGCCTCGTTGAGGTGAACGCCCACCAACTGCGCGATTGGTCGCTGGACAAACACCGCCGGGTCGATGACTCGCTCTGTGGCGGCGGGCAGGGAATGCTGCTCAAGCCGGAGCCGTTGTTCGCCGCGGTCGAAGCGCTGCGCGGTCCCGGCACCCGGGTGATCCTGATGACGCCGCAAGGCAGGCCGTTCAAGCAGGTGGTCGCCCGCGAACTCGCGCAGGCCGGCCATTTGTTGATCCTCTGCGGCCACTACGAAGGCGTCGATCAGCGGGTGATCGACGCGCTGGTGGACGAGGAAATCTCCATCGGCGATTACGTTCTGACCAACGGTGCGCTCGCCGCGGCGGTGCTCTGCGATGCGGTGATCCGTCTGCTGCCCGGGGCTCTCGGCGACGAACGCTCGCCGCTCGATGAATCCTTTTCCGATCCCAACCGGCTGGAAGCTCCCGCCTACACCCGGCCCATCGAATTTCGCGGCATGGCGGTGCCCGAGGTGCTGGTTTCCGGCCATCACGGGAAGATCGAAGCGTGGAAAGCCGCCCATGCGCTCGCCCGGACCCGGACGAATCGCCCGGATTTGCTCGATCGCTGAGGCTCTGCGATGAAATTTGCCGGAGCTGTTAAAAATTCGTGCCCTCCGCCGCAAATCCTGCCAATCTCGCCGTTGTGAAACCCGCCATGCAAGCCGTGAAAAACCTTCAGGGAGATGACCTGCCGCGCGTGGAGCCCGCCACCATCGAGGATCTGCCGGCGCTCACCGAGCTGGTGATGAACCTGTTCGCCCTTTCCGGAGATTTTTCGCCGGACCAATCGGTACAGGAACGCGGCTTGCAACTGATCCTCGAACAACCGAACCGCGGGCGGATTTTCGTGGTGAGAAACAAGGACCAGATTTTCGGGATGGTGAATCTGCTCTTCACCATTTCCACGGCCTGCGGCGGATTCGTGATCCTGATGGAGGATGTGGTCATTCATCCGGACCACCGCGGCCAGGGCTATGGCGCGATGCTGGTCGATTACGTGGTGGATTTCGCCGAGAAGAAACAGTTCAAGCGCATCACCCTGCTAACTGATAAAATCAGCGCCGAGTCCCAGGAGTTTTTCAGGAAAAAGGGCTTCGAGTATTCCAACATGATCCCGATGCGCCGCATCATCGCCTGAGGTCGCCATTTTTCCGGGATTTGCAAAAAACCTGCGGGCATCGGCGTATCTGGCGTCCGCCGAGTTGATCCGAACCGCATCCCAAAAACCCATGATATCCCGCTGCTGCCTGCTTCTGTTCCTTGCCGTCCATGGTTCCATCATCGCGACCGCCCGGGAAGCCCGCCGTCTTGAAGTGTTGTTCCTCGGCGACGACCGCGGCCACAAGCCGATCGAACGCTACCGGGTGCTGAAACAGGCACTCGGCCCGCAAGGGATCAATCTCACCTTCACCGAAGATCTCGCCAGCATCAACCGCGCGAACCTCGATCTCTACGACGCCCTGCTCGTCTATGCGAATCACGAAAAGGACCAGGTGCCCGAAGCGATTCTGCCGTGGGTGAGGGACGGCGGCGCACTCGTCGCCCTGCACAGTGCCTGTGGAAATTTCCATCCATCCAAAGCCTGGTTCGACCTCGTCGGAGGGCGTTTCCAAAGCCACGAAGGGCATGTTTTCAGCCCGAAAACGGTGGACGCCGATCATCCGATCACCCGCGACCTGCCGGTTCTAACCTGTTGGGACGAAACCTACATCCACCGCGATCTCACTCCGGACCGGCACCTGCTCCAAGTCCGCGAACCGATGAACAAGGACGAAAAGGAACCGCAGCCATGGACCTGGACCCGCGACGAGGGAAAAGGCCGGGTCTTCTACACCGCCAGCGGTCACGACCTCCGCTGCTGGAAGGAAACCGCCTATCAGATTCTCGTCAAACGCGGCATCCTGTGGGCGGTCGGCGACGAGCGCGCCAAGGCATTCGGCGCTCTGAACTTGCCCGCGCTCGAAATCGAAACCCCGGTGATTGAAGGCCGCACACATCCGGACATCCCGATGATGGCACTGCAAAAACCGTTGTCGCCCGAAGCCAGCGCCGCCCATGCCCAGGTCCCCGCCGGCACCCGCCTGCAGCTGTTCGCCAGCGAGCCGATGGTGATCAACCCGATTTCCATCGACTGGGACACCCGCGGCCGCGCCTGGGTGGTGGAGAGTTTTGCCTATCCGAATGACGTTCCGCTGGAGCCGGGCAGCGGCAGGGACCGCATCAAAATCCTCGAAGACACCGACGGCGATGGCAAGGCGGACAAAATGAGCGTTTTCGTGGACGACCTCCGCCATTGCACCACCAGCGTTTTCGCCAACGGCGGCGTGGTCGTCACCGATGGTCCTGACATTTTGTTCCTGCGCGACGACGATGGCGACGACCAGGCGGACACCCGCAAGGTGCTGGCCACCGGGCTCAACATGAATGACACCCACGCGTCCACCTCGCACTTCCTCTACGGCCTCGACAACTGGATCTACGCCACCGTCGGCTACAGCGGCGTGGACATC
>JBIPMR010000091.1:0-9053 GCA_044369025.1 Luteolibacter sp. | reverse complement strand
CCATGCCAACTCCCTCGGCAGCCTGGGCAGCGGGACCACCGTCCAGGGAGGAACCGCGCTCGCCGCCTTGGAATTGAGTGGTGACATCACCCTCGAAGAGCCTGTGCAACTCGTCATGCAAAACACCGCGGGGCACACCCAGCTCCGCAATGTTTCCGGGAACAACACCTTTGCGGGTCAGCTCTCGCTCAATTCCGGCGGCGGGCGCTGGGATGTCGCCAGTCTGGCTGGAAGTCTAACACTAGCGGGTCCGGTCGTGAACATCGCCGGAGGCACCGACACCTGGCGGACACTCTATCTCACCGGCCCGGCGTCCGGATCCATCACCGGAGCCATGACCAACTCGGCGAGCGGGAACTCGAAACTCAACCTGAACGTCCTTTCCGGCTCATGGACTCTGGCAGGTGCGGCGAAAGCCTACACCGGCACCACCGTCGTCAGCGGCGGTATCTTGCAGCTGAACACCTCGCTGACCTCGGCGCTGACCGTCCAGAATGGCGGCACGCTCACCGGCAGCGGCTCCACCGGTGAAAATCTAACCATCCTGACCGGGGCCACGGTTGCCACCCGCCTTGCGGATTGGAATGTTCTTCCCGCCGCCCTGTCCTGCGCCCAACTCGTGGCCACCGGCGCTTCCACCTGGACCGTGCGGCTCGATGCCGCCGGGCTAACCGGATTTTCAGAAGCCGCACGGACGGTCCCCTTGGTCGCCGCCGCCGCCGGGCTGGTGAACGTGAATCCCGCAGCCATCGTCATCCAGACGGCCGGATTCCCCGGCACCGGTGCGTGGAGTGTCACTGCCGCCGGCAATTCACTCGCGCTCGTTTATGCGCCGGACCTCTACGCGGGATGGTCCGCTGGCATCGCTTGGAACGGAATGGATCCGGCTCAAACCGCCGATCCCGATCTCGATGGATTGTCCAACCTGCTGGAATACGCCCTCGCTGGCGACCCGCTGCGATCCGGTGACGGCGCCGCTCCCGTGGTATCGCAGGTGTCCGGTATGCTGCGCCTGACCTTCCGGCGAGTGGCGGATCCCGCGCTGCGCTATGAAGTCATCGGCGCGAATGACCTGACCTTGCCAGCCAGCGCGTGGGCGCAAGTCTGGTCCAGCACCGGTGCCGCGAATATCGCAGGTCCGGTCACCGTGAATGACGCGGCGATCGTCCCAATGCCGTCTACCAGGCTTCTGCGCCTGAGAGTGGTAAGGTGAATCCAAGCGCAAGCGTCTGCAGAACCTCCAACGCAAGGAGCGGCGGAATCTGTCCGCCGATGCCCATGAAAAGCCAATGAGGAGAGAGAATCGCTTTCCTTTGTCTTTACATGGCCGGGCGATCGCATCGCCCTTCCTTGTGCCATGATTCCGGGCCGACCGGCATGAACTTGATGCGCATGGGTCGGGGGTATCATTCATCGAATTTGATACAGGTCCGCACAGACCTTCAATTTCCACCCGAGCGACTCACGCGCAGCCGGAGGAAGCGGCGGGAGGGCAATGGGTCGGACGAGGAATCAGCCACCGTGACCGGGCCTGCGGCATTGGCTGCGCCGGTGCTGGACCAAATCGTTTCCCATGATGCCGGATCGGACCCGGGATCGGAATCAGCGATGACTTGATAGAGCAGTAATGGATCGGCGACGCGCTGGAAGCGGAGTGTGAGGATGGCGTTTTCGATGCCCACGGCGGGCTGGATGGAGGGCTCGCCGGCGAGAGGATCACCACCGAGCGCATATTCCATGAAATTCACAAAACCGTCGGAATCGGGATCGGCCCCGGGAGCAGGGTCTTTGCCCGACCAATTGATGCCCGCATTCCACGTCGCATAAACATCCGATGTTTGGATAGTTAGTGTGAGGTTGGCATCCGCGGAGATCCCGCGGGCATCGGTGACCCGCACGGGCAGCGAAAAAGTCCCGGGAATATTCACGGCACCGGCGAGTTGGCCGGACTCTCCAACACCGACACCGGGCGGCGGACTGGCTGAAGGCGCGAAAGACCAGCGGTAGGGGCCGACGCCACCGCCCGCTGTTAGGTTGACGGGAAAGGCGGCGCCGGGTGCGGTCGGGGGCAGCGTCACGGCGGCGATTTGCAGCGGCGTGACGCCGGTGGCGGAGGTGACGCGCAGGATGATGTTGGAGGGAATGGCGGATGGCAGGTTCGGGCTGCCCTGAAACCCGAGGTTGTCAAAGGATGCCCCGGGTCCGATCGTGGCCTGCCATGAGGTGGGTGTCAGGGTGTGGCGGGTTCCGTTTTTGGAAAGAGTGCCGTTGAAGAAGGTGATGGAAGTACCGGTGAAATCGAAGTCGAGTTCCCAGCCAGTGAGGGTGGCGCTGCTGAGATTGGTGATGCGGAAGGTTCCCTGATAGGCACCCTCCCAACCGTTGCCCGGAACATACTCGACCAGCACCGAGCCTGGCGGCGGTGGTGGCGGCAGCGTGGTGCCGCGGATCGTTCCGGTGGCAGTGGTCCGCCCGGCAAGTGCGCCCGACGGTGGACCGAGCGTGAGCCAGAAGCTGAGGTTGCTCCCCTGCACAAGACTGCCAGGAAAAATCGGGACTTCGACGATCTTCCGGGTTTGGCCGGGGGAAAATTCGAGCGTGCCTGAGACCGGAACATAGTGAGTGCCGGCCAGCGCGCTGCCATTCGCCGTATTGTAAGAAACGGTCACCGGCACGTCCGCCACGCTGCTGAGCGTGACAGGAAACCCGACGACTGCGTTTCCAGTAGTCGCTTGGTCGGCACCGGCATCGGTCGCGACCAGGGAAGGTGCCGGAGCTGGCGGCGCTGAGGCGCTGAGGGTGATCCGATACGCCAAAGATGTGTTAGCGGCAATGGTGATCGGGCGGCGCACGATCCCGGTGGTTAGACTTGATGGCGATCCTGCCGAGATGGTGGCACCCGGACTGGTGATTTCCAGCAGCAACGATGATCCGTTCGGACGCTGGAGGACGAATCGATTGGGCCCGGTTGCAAGAATCGCATCGTCCGCGTGGGCGAGTGGCAGCAACTCGCTGAAGTCGCCGCTGTGGGTGATGGAAACACTGACAGAACCGGAACCAAGAGTGATGGTTTTCGAGCCGTAGCCTGTGAGGGTATAGGTGAGTGCCACATCGCCACCGGGCAGGGTCCGCGCTCCATTGGAGGGAGTGATTGCGATGCCGCCCGCAGAGATGATCGTAGTTAGATTAGAGGTCTCATACGTGGAAACCATACCGGAGCGCTTGGTGCCATAGACCCAGTTGTTTCCAGCAAGTGTGGCGGCCTGTGACTGGAGGCCGATGCCGAAAGCGGGGTTCCACAACAAACCGAGACCATAGGCTTGGCGGGGAATTCTGATGTTTCCGGTGGTGACTGCCGCATAATAGTCCGGCCGTTTCGCCATGGTGTAAGTCGTCGGTCGCGGATCATGGAACTGACGATTGAAGGATGTCTGGCTGAGGCAGGGAAGTGTGGCATCGGCCGTGGAGCGCTGGGCGGCTGTAGGATGCCAAGTGTCCAGCGGGGCCCGCGCGTCGTGAACGAAGGTGGGAATGTAGGAATACGCATTTGGCACGAAGAGCGCTCCCCTGCTACCGAATTGAGCGGCGACCTGCGAGCGACGCGTGGCGATCGATGCGGCGAACTCGGTATCGGTCAAAGCAAAGATGCGTGAGGATTCGATGAACTCAGACCAAGGGCGCGAACGCGGGGTTTGAAGAGCCTGGCTGGTGCGGGTATTGATCCCCGCGTTGGTTAGAAAGATGCGAGTGGACAAACCCGGTTGGGGCACGTGATTTGCAGCGAGCCATTCGTTCCAGTCCTCGTCATCGTCGCTGAGCAGCGGCATCAGGTCGGAACGGTTGCGGAAGCGGGCAAGGGCCATGCGCATGCTGGTTTCATGCACGCTGCTGTAGCCGAAGTCAGGGCCACCCTGCTCATACCAGAAGCCCGCCGGGCTCTGGTCTTGGGTAGCCGAGGCCTTCACCGTCGCGACGAAGGCGGTATCCAGTTCGGCATCCGGCCAATTTTCCAGATAGATCAGCGCGGCATGATAGATGCCGGTAAGCTGGTTGCTGTATTCGCGCGCCGCGTTGCGCATGTCATTCCGGGTGAACACCGCCATCAACGCACGGCGCAGCGAAACGCGGGCGTTTTCAAGAATGGTGGCATCGAATGGCTGGCTGGAATCGATGATAAGATCCAGCGTCTCGGCGGCAGCGCGGGACCCAAAGCTGGTCGGCGCGAGACTCCAGTTACTGGCGTTGTATTCGGTGAAGAGACCGTCGAAATTGCCATCGCCCGAGCCGGGTTGGTTTTGGATGCGGGACCATCGGTCAAGCATCGCCTCCAACCGCACGCGCACGGCGGTGTTTCCCCGGTAGGGATTCCATGGTCGGTCGGCGGTATAGAAATACGCCAGCGCCATCTGCATTTCCATGATGCGGGCGTTGTAAGGCTGGTTGTCCGCAGGCTCGCGGTTTATCTTGATGTTAAGGAAGCCGCGATCCGTTCCTGTCTCCACCACTGCGTTGGCGACCTGTGCGAAATGGCGGAGATGATACGGCACCTCGATCTCATGATCGGCGAACTGCGAGAGTTGGATTTTTGAAAAATCAACCGTTGGAACGGGAGTCCACTGCGCGGACGAGACCGTGATCCCGAGACCGAGAATAATGAGAATGCGGCCGAGCATGGTTGAATGATTAAATGCACCGCCCCGCGGAACGACTCGGGCCGGATATGATGTTAACTAGCTCCATCCGCCGTCCGCGCAAGGATCGGGACGGGCATTGTTTTTCGCATTCGGGACGGTCAGGGAAGCGGGGTGGCCTTGATTGCAGGGTTCCGCAGGCCGCGTTATTTTACTTGGCTAAGCGGGGGCCTGAAGCCGGATTGCTCCTTGAGCCGTGAGAGTTCCGCTTTCATTTCGGCCAGAATCCCGCTTGCGCCGGGGGAGCCCGTCAGGTTGCGGTTTTCACTAGGGTCGGCGGTGAGATCAAACAACTGGGTCCATTCGGGATTCGCATCGTTTTCGACATACTTGTGGGTTTTCGTGCGGACTGCGAGCACATCGAAGGTAACCTTTGGAAAGGCAGGATCCTTGTAGTTTTGGTAGAGAAAGGAATTTCTCCAAGGTGCGGAACCGGGTCTGGCTTTGAGGAGTGGCATCAGGCTGACTCCGTGTTGCTTCCACGTGGGCTTGAGTCCGCAGGCGTCGAGGATGGTGGCCGCGGCATCGAGGTTGAGAACCAACTCGTCGCGCACCGCAGGTTTGAAAGCGGCCGGAAAACGGATGAGATAGGGGATTCGGATGCTTTGCTCGTAGGCGGTGCGCTTGTCGCCAAGTCCGTGCTCGCCGAGGTAATAACCGTTGTCCCCCATGTAGAGGATCAGGGTGTTTTCTGCGAGGTGGAGTTCATCGAGAACGTCGAGTACGCGGCCCACGTTGTCATCCATCCCGGCGAGTGCCTGAAAGTAGGTGATGCCATGCTCGTGGGTGTGGAGGCCGGAAAGCATCGTCGCTCGACTCGGTGAGCAGAGCGAGTGGGTAACAAAACCGTTGCGGAAGCGGACGCCACCGGCGGCCAGCCGATCCAGTTGCGGGGACTTGAAGAACGGGAAGTTCGCCCTGTCGCCGAGTTCGCGCTGGACCACGCCAAGCGCGTCATGGCGGTGGTCGTCGGACACGATGACGATGATGTTAGGTCCCGCCGCATCTGCAGGTGTGAGCAAGAATGCCAGCAGCGAGGCGATTGAGCAAATGGTGGTGAACCAGAGTGATGTCTGGGGGAATGCCAAGGGACGCGGGGCTTGCATGGGGTTGATCGGTTGGTAATCCAACACGAGTGAGGAAAGGAGTGTTTTGATAGGTTTATTCCGGATTGGCCAATGCCGCACGCAGTTCTGCGAGCAATCCGGTCACGGCAGCGTAAGGATCGTAATCGCGGCGACCCATGGCCAGCGTCTCGATCGGCAGATACCCCCGATAGCCGCCGGTGCGAATGACCTTCACGAGCTTTTTCATTGAGGAGTTCAAGGAAGGAAAAAGCGTTGAGCGCCGGCTTGAGCAGCGGTCCACCACTGCGTTTGATCGGTTCCAGAGCGAAGCCTGACTGGGCGGCAGCGAGTGGAGTCAGCGCCGCGAGACGGAGAAAGTTGCGACGGTTGGTCGTGAAGGATGGGTTCAAGACTTGATCGTCATTTCCTAACATCCTCGGGCAGGGTTTTACCGGCGTTCTGGAGAAGTGTGGTGAGATATCTGCCTGCGTGGCTTAGGCTGCCGTCTGGACGGAGCAACCAGAAGCCTCGCATTTCTTCGGCCTTGCGCGGCCGACGGTCGGCTTTGGTGCCGTCCGCGGGTTCGTTGCAATAGAGTTCCCAATGGACGATCCACGGCAGGTCCATGGCAAAACACACCCCCATGGCGCGGTCCCACCACTCGATGATTTCCGTTTCGCTCAAACCTTTTTCGGGCTTGCCGATCTCGCCGATGAAGACGGCGTCCTTGCCGAACACCGGACTCGGGCGCATGTGGTTGCGGATCATTTCAACACCCTGCCAGGTGTCCTCCACCTTGCTCATGCCGTCGTAGCTCGACCACGAAACCAGATCGAGCGTGACGTGCGGCAGGACGTGGGTGGTGAGCGTGGGAAGACCCTTGGTGCTGTCCCAGACACGGTTGACTTCGGCGGCATGATAGACCTTGCACTTTGACGCGCCGGCTTCCTTTCGCGCCTTTTCGACGCCGCGCTGGCGGGCGGCCAGCCAGCGGATGAACGCGTCGCAACGGCGCTTCACCTCCTCGGGCGCGACATCGCCCCAGGTGCCGCCTTCCTCGCGGCGCAGCATCCAGTCGCCTTCCCAATGTTGGAGAACGAAGGTGATCTCGCGGTCCTGATAGGTCTTGAACAGATAGGTCGCGACTTCGTGGAACTGTTCCTCCTCGTCCTCGAAATGGTTGTCACCCGCGAAGAAGGTCTGCTTGTTGCCCACTAACGGAAACACTTCGAGAAACACCGTGCGAAACGGCAGCGCGAGCGCTTCGACATAGTCCTTGTGCTTCAGCACGTCCACCAGCCGGCCGCTTTTGAGCGCCGGGCTCCAGTCACTGTTATAGCCGTATCCCGGAAGTTCGTCCTCGCGCAGCCAGAACTTGGCGACGTTCATGCCGAGGCGTTGGATCGCCTCCGCGCCCTCGACGAGGAAGGGTTTGTCCGTCAGGTGATAGTGTCCGTCGTAGTGGGTGGTGCCGAGCCGGTTCTTGAGGTCGGCGGGAATAGTTCCGCCTAGCAGCGGCTGGGCTGCGCGGACCCGTTTCCGGATCTCTTCGGGAGAGGTCAGTCCGGATGACTGGGCCGCCAGCGGTTGGAACGGGCCCAGCGCCGCGAGCGTGGTGACGGCACTGGTCTGTTTGAGGAAGGTTCTGCGTTGCATGGGCTGCCGGGAAAGGGACTTCAAACGAGCTCAGGCGTGCGGCTGGCCGGCGCGAATTGCATCACGTATTCCACCAGCGACGGGAAATCCGCGGTGGCGACGCCGATGCTTTGGTCCGCGCAGCCGTAGTAAACGTAGAGCACGTCGCCCACCACCACGTTCGCCGTCGGAAAGACGACGCCGTGCGGATAGAGCCCATGCCATTCAAACTCGGCTTCCGGCTCCATGATCGGCTCCGGCGTGCGGGCGATCACTTGGGTGGGATCCTTGAGGTCGAGCATCAGCACCCCCACCCGATAGACTCCCTTGGAATCCACGGCATGATAGATCACGAACCATCCCTCCGCCGTCCTGAGCGGCGGGGTCGAGCCACCGATCTTGCATTCCCAACCCGCCTGTCCCTTGGCCAGCAGGACGCTGTCCGACCAGGAAAGCAAATCATCGGAAAAACTGATCCAGATCGCGGGAAATTCAGTGCCATACTCCGGTCCCACCCACTGCATCGGGCGGTGGAGCATCACGTATTTCCCGTCCACTTTGTCGGGGAAGAGAATCACGTCGCGGTCGTCCACGTCCGGGCGGGTGATGCGTCCGAGGCGGCGGAAGGTGCGGAGATCGTCGGAAATCAACAGACCGGAGGCGGTCATGTTATGGCCGAACAGCGGCGGCAGCGAGGGATCGTTCGGGCTGTAGGCGGCGTTGTTTTCACTCAGCCAGTATTGCTGCGGCTTATAGGCCCGGTAAGCGTAGGTGATGTAGAAATGTCCGTCCAGTTTGACGATCCGAGGATCCTCGATGCAACCGGCATCCGGCCCGTCCTCGCTGGGCGAGAGGATCGGCTGGTCGCTTTCCCGCTTGAAATGGATGCCGTCGGTGCTGGTGGCCAGGCCGAAGTGGATGACATGCTCGGCATCGTCTCCGGCCGCACGGTATAGCATATGGAAAACCCCTTGGTCATGGATCACACCCGGATTGCAAACCACGAGATTCTCCCACGGGTTGATGGGATGGGGGAGGAGGATCGGATTGTCGGGATGTTTGTTCAGTTTCATGAAATGGGCTGGGACGGAGCCGGGCGGTGTTTATCGCCAGACATAGATGAAGATTGCGGTAACGGCGAGCAGCAGAAGGGATTGGATGCGGTAGTTCTGATACCATGGAACACCTGTCAGGCCGGCGGTTTCATTGCGGAAGAACGCGGGAGTCCAGACGTAGCGCTCGACGACTTCCCGGGCGGGAGCCGGGGTCACGAGGCTGACGCCAAACAGAATGACCAGCGAGATGACGAACAGCAGCGGCGCGACATAGAGGAAGTTCCATTCCGCCAGCGGTGTCTTGTCGCGGAAGAGCAACAGCAGCACGGCGAAGGTGAGTCCGGATAGCAGGGCGGTGAAGGCGGCGCTGGCACTGGCGCGCTTCCAGAACAACCCGGCGAGGAACACCGCGACCACCGGCGGCGCCATGTAGGCGAGAAGCTGTTGGAAATATTTCACCACCGATCCGAACTGCTCGATCTGCGGTGCCCACAGCGCGGCGGTCACCACAATGACCAAGCCCGAGATGTTGCCCGCCTTGACGAGTGCCTTTCCATCCATGCCGGGGCGGACCTTGGAGATGATGTCCATGGTGATGAGTGTTT
>JBIPMR010000722.1:0-2948 GCA_044369025.1 Luteolibacter sp. | reverse complement strand
CCCGGCGGAAAATCCCGGTATTGGGTGGTCATGAACAAAGCAACAGCCGCGCGGTTTGCTCGCCCTGCCCGACCTGCGCCGGCGACGCGGAAAATTCCGCGAGGCCCGCCAGCTCGGCAACCAAGGTGTGGGCGTCCGGCACGATGTCGTGAGTGAGCGTGGAAAACGCGTGCCGCGACCCCGTCCGCTTCATCAGGTCTTCGGAGATCGCGGATTTGCCATTCTGCGCCATGCGCCCGACCGCATGACCGAACTTCCCGGAGTCCTTCAAATGCTCTCTGGCAGCGGCGATCCGCTCGGGGAAGGTGTTGATCAAGCCGCCATCATTCTCCAGGAAATCCTTGTGGCCAACCACCGCCAGACGCTGTGCGAACTTGCCGGGGCTGGTTCTCAAGTCCATTTTCCCAATCGCCTGGGACTCGATCTGCAGTCCCCACGGTGACGGCGCGATGATCTCGGCGATCACCTCCGCTTCGAGCGCATGCACCATCAGTTCCAGCGGTAACATTTTAAAGGTCGGCTGGGTGGCCGGGAAACTTGGAACATGCGCCGCCCTTGGGCGGATGGAAGGCGTGGTAGATCGGTTCCCTCAGCAACAACCCGGTCGGGCAGGCACTGAGGAAAATCGGGACATGCCCATGGTTCCGCTGGCCCGGCAGGGACAGGATATCCGCCACGAAAATCTCCCATGGAATGATTCCGCCTTTGATTATTCTCAGCTTGGGGCCTTTGCCCCGTCGTGAAGCACGACCCGGACAGCTTTGACTCCGTGCCTCCGGCCATGCGGTCAGGCTTTGCCTTCGGTGGAACCGCCACAGCGGCCGGGGCATTCATGCCCGGCACTGCTGGCTCCAGGCTCGGCACCGACGCCGCGCGGGGGTCCGCTCTGTCATCACAACCGACGAACCAGTCAAAATAACTTGAATATCTCCGTATTTGACATGCGGATCTTTTCAAGTTTTCTTGAAAATCCATGACGACATATACCCTTGCATTATTAACCCTTGCTGTGTCCCTCGGCACCAGTGTCCTTGTCACCGCCGCCCCCAAGGGCCCGAAAAAGCCGAAATTGCCAGAATACGACCGCAGCTTCGAACAGGCCGACGTCAACTTGGACAACGCTTTGGACGTTTTCGAATATGCCCGCACTCAAGGACCCGGAACCCCGATGGTTCAAGTCCGCAAACGTTTTCTAGCCATCGACGTCTCCGGAGCTTTCGTGTTCACGATCGACCCGGACACCCTGATCCAAACTCAAGGCGATCCGATCCCCGATGGTTTGCTGACCAAGGAGGAAATCCAAGCCTATCACGCCTTGGAAACGAAACCGGTGTCGACCCTCACCCAATTCGAACTCGCCGACTTTGACGGCGACGGCCTGCTCACCCTCACCGAATTCCGCTATCTGGTATCACCGCAGGTTCCGCTCAAGAACATCTCGCGCCAGTTCCTCAAGCTCGACAAGAGCGACGACGACCTGCTCACCCAAGCCGAATTCAAAAAAGCCAAGACGTTGGACCTGTGATCGGTTGAACCCGTCCTGATCCCTTTATTTTCGGGCGGTCCGCATCACGGGCCGCCCGTTTTTCATCAAACTCCCCGGCACTCCCAGCCTTCGATCCGGAACCCTGCCGCAGGCCCACCCACCGGCCGGAGCCCGGTTGCGGCGGCTTGCCTGCCGCGATTTTACCTTGCTGAAACCAAGCGGGTTTAAGAGGCTGATTCCCTAATTTCATGTCAGCCCCCCCATCCGTCAATGTCGCGCGCCTCACTTATCTGCTGATCTGTGAGGCGGCCGGCGTGGCGATCGTGCTGAGCACCAAAGGCACGCTGTTTGAAGTGCCGATGTCGGTGGGGATTCTCGGCGGCCTGGGGGTCGCCGCGGTGTTTATCTGGATCGAGTCCCTGATGAAGGGCTTCACTTTGCGCGGCTTTTCCACCGCCGCCTTCGGCCTCGGCGTCGGTTTGTTCTGCGCCTGGCTGCTGACGCGGGTGGAGCTTTCCAAGCTTCTCGAACTCGCCTTCCGCGACAAACTCGAAAACCAGGAAAACGGCGACGTGCTGGTCAACGCGCTGCGGATCGCGATCGATGTGACCTTGTTCGCCAGCCTCGGCTTCCTCGGTTCGGTCTTGGCGTTGCGCAACAACCGCGACGACTTCGCGTTCATCATCCCCTACGTGCGCTTCCGCCAGGACGCCTCGACCGGCCAACCGGTGGTGCTCGACCACGACGCGGTGATGGACGGGCGGGTGCTGGCGATTCTCCGCTCCGGCTTTCTCCACGGCCGCTTGATCGTGCCACGCTTCATCCTCGACGAGCTCCAGGCCATGGTGGATTCCGGGTCGGGCGCCAACCGCCAGCGCGGCCAACGCGGACTCGACTGCCTCGAACAACTGCAAAAGGCGCCCGACATCCAAATCTCCATCCACGACGCACGCCTGCCCGGGGAGATCGAATCGCTCACCACCCGCCTCATCGAAACCACCCGCATGCTCGGCGCGCGGCTGATGACCAGCGATGAAAACCTCACCAAAGTGGCGAAACTCCAGGGCGTGGACGTGCTCAACATCCACGAGCTCGATGAAGCGCTCAAGCCCGCCGTCGCCGTCGGCCAGCGCATGCGCATCGCCCTGGTCCGCACCGGTAAGGAAGACCACCAGGCGGTCGGCTATTTGCCGGATGGCACGATGATCGTCGCCAACCACGCGGTTTCCAAAATCGGCAGCACTGCGGAGGTCATCGTCGTCAGCACCCTCAACACCAGCAGCGGCACGATGGTCTTCGCCGAGCTTTACACGGCCGGTTAGACCGACTGAGGGTGAGGCGACGGAATGCACGGTGGCAAAATGCAAATACCGTCCTTGGAGATTTAGCTAGACTTCGGGGCATTTCCCAAACGGACGAAGGTGTGCAAGTCGTCGTCTCTCAGCCGTTCGTCAAAGGCGGG
>JBIPMR010000719.1:0-2955 GCA_044369025.1 Luteolibacter sp. | reverse complement strand
CCAGAGAAGGTCGGACAGGCGGTTGAAAAACAAACGCACGACTTCGGGCACCGCTTCGCCGGATTCGTGCAGCGCCAGCACGCTGCGCTCCGCCCGACGGCTGACCGAGCGGGAATAATCCAACCCCGCGCGGGCGAGCGACCCTTCCGCGCCGGGGCGGGCCCAACCGCTGAATTTGACCCCGCGTTTTTCGTAGTCCTGCGCGGTGGCGATCACCCATTCGAGGTCTGCCGCGCCGAGGTAGGCGTATTTTTTCTCCAAATACCGGGCTTCGTCCTCGGGCAGGGTGGCGAGTTGGCCCATCAGTCCGACGAGTCGCGCCTGGATCCCATCGATGATGGCGACGATGTCCGCATCCGCCTCGACCGCGCGGGCGAGGCCAAGCGCGGCGTTCAATTCATCCACGGAGCCCAGGGCTTCGACCCGCAGCGAGGTTTTGGCGATGCGCTTGGAAAACATCAAATCCGTTTCACCCAAATCCCCGCGGCCAGTCATGATGCTCATGCGCGGACGCTAGCAGCGGAAAAATGCATGTCCATCCGCGTTCATCCATGATTTCACTGGGCCGACCATGAAACTCGCAAAACTCGGCGACGGCCCTGAAATTTTCCACACCATCCAAGGCGAAGGCGTCTCGGTCGGCGCGCCCGCGGTGTTTATCCGGGCGTCCCGCTGCAATCTCCACTGCGTCTGGTGCGACACGGATCACACCTGGAATTTCGAGGGAACCCCATGGCCCCACGAAAAAGCCACGCTTCCCGGCTACGCAAAATTCGCAAAGACCGATGTCACCTTCGAAATCACGCCAGAAGACGCGGCGCAACGAATTCTCAGCCACCGCTGCCAACGCACGGTGATCACCGGTGGCGAACCCCTGCTGCAACAGGAGGATTTTCTGAAACTCATCGAAATCATCCGCACCCGCCAACCCGGCCACCAATTCGAAGTCGAAACCAACGCCACCCGCATCCCCTCGCCCGCCTTCCACGAAGCGGTGAACCAATTCAACATTTCCCCCAAGCTCGCCAACGCCGGCATGCCGGAATCGCTGCGGCTCCAACCCCAGGCCCTGACATTCTTCGCCAACTCCGAGAAGGCGTGGTTCAAGTTCGTCGTCGCGGAGCCTGCCGATCTCGCGGAAATCCAAACCCTCTGCACCACTCACCAGATCCCTCGCCAGCGGATCATCCTGATGCCGGAAGGCCGGACCTGCGAGGAACTCGACCGCCTCGCGCCCTGGCTCGCCGAAACCTGCCGCGACCTCGGTTTCCGCTTCTCCGACCGCCTCCACATCCGGCTCTGGGGTGACAAGCGCGGCGTCTGACAAATCCAGGTTGCCCTGCGGCCGAAGATGCCATGGAATCAGTCCGCCGCCGCCCGCAGCGCATCGCGCAGAAAGATCAGCCCGCGCTTGAATTTCACGCCCTCCCCCTTTAACGCTCTCCCAGACTTTTGCTCCACCTCTCACCCACCCCTCTCACCCTCTGGATCGGCATCATCGCCTTGATCCTGATTGCCGCTTTGGCAGTCGTTTCGTGGAAACGCAGCCCGCATCCCCGCCGCACCGCAATGCTGGAATCGCTGCGCTTCCTCGCCTCTCTGGGCGTCGTCCTGCTCCTGTGGCAACCCGAGTGGAAAACCACCGTCCACCCGGACACCAAACCCAAAATCGCCATCCTTTGGGACGATTCCAAATCGATGACCACCATCGATGCCACCCTCCCGCCGACCCTTTCCGACCGCTCCGAAATCGTCTCCCGCGCCGACTGGGTGAAAAAAGCGCTCACCTCGGATCTCTGGGAGCCGCTCGAAGCCAATGGCGCCAATGACCTCAGCGCCATCTCGTTCGGCACCCCCGCCGCCGAAGAAGGCGCGCTCTCCGGCACCGACCTCGAAGCTCCCCTCGCCGATTTGTTGGAAAACGAAACCAACCTCCGCGCCGTCGTCCTGCTCAGCGATGGCGACTACAATCTCGGCCAGCCGCCGGTCGCCGCCGCCCAGAAAATGCGCAACCGCGGCGTCCCGCTGTTCACCATCCCGGTCGGCAGCAAGGTCCGCCTGCCCGATCTCGACGTGCTTTCCGTTTGCGCCCCGACCTACGGCATCGTCGGCGAAAACGTGCAAATCCCCTTCACCATCCGTTCCTCGCTCGACCGCCAGGTCCGCAGCATCGTCCGCCTGCGCGACGACTCCGGGCGCGAGCGCACCAAGGACATCGTCATCCCGCCCAATGCCGAAACCTACGATTCCATCCTCTGGCGTCTCGAAAAAGAAGGCTCGTCCATCCTCGAACTCTCCATCCCCGTCGCCGACGGCGAACTCGTCGCCACCAACAACTCCCGCAAATTCAACATCGCCGGACGCCCGGAAAAAATCCGCGTGCTCGTCATCGAGTCGCTCCCGCGCTGGGAATACCGCTTCCTGCGCAACGCGCTTTCCCGCGACCCCGGCGTCGAGCTCTCCTGCCTGCTGTTTCACCCCGCTCTCGGCCCCGGCGAAGGCAGGGACTACATTAAAGAGTTCCCCTCGAAAATCGAAGAGCTCGCCAAATACGACGTCATCTTCATCGGCGATGTCGGCGTGCTCCCCGGCCAGTTGACCCAGGAACAATGCACCCTCATCCGCGGCCTGGTGGAAAACCAGGCGTCCGGCGTCGTTTTCCTGCCCGGCTCGCAGGGCAACCAATTCACCTTATTAGATACCGACCTCTCCGACCTGATCCCCGTCATTCTCGATGAGACCCAGAAAGCCGGCATGGGAGAATCGATCGCCTCTCCGCTCAACCTCACCACCGAGGGCCGCGCCTCGTTGCTCACCATGCTCGGCAACAACGAGGAGGAAAACCCGGAAATCTGGCGGCGCCTGCCCGGCTTCTATTGGCACGCCCCCGTGATCAAGGCCAAGGGCGGCAGCGAAGTGCTCGCCGTGCATGGCAACCGCCGCGGCAAATTCGGC
>JBIPMR010000720.1:0-2955 GCA_044369025.1 Luteolibacter sp. | reverse complement strand
TCCTCCACTTCCTCCACTTCCTCCACTTCCTCCACTTCCTCCACTCCAACCGTTCCACCGAAACCATGAAACCCCTTCCCGCCCAAGGATTCCCGACCGCCAAGCCACGCGGCGAAGCGATGCCCGCGCTGCCGAGCGCCATCGCCCCGGCCGCAGCAGCCTATTCCACCAGCAACCGCCGCACCACCCAATGCCCGGTCCAGCGGGTATATCCATGGTTGCTGTTTGCCAGCACCGCACTCGCCGGAGTTTTCTGCCTGATGTATATCACCAAGCCGATGATCATGGCATCCTCCAGCGGAGCGACGGCGGTCAACTATAACGAACAACCCGCGATCGCAAAACCCGCTGCCACACCTGCCGCCAACGGCAAAAGCCTGATGCCTAGCGCCGAGCGGCTTCCAGGCGAAGCGCCCGCGCCAACCCGCAAGGCGCTGCCGCCCCACCCGGGCGCCGACCGGAGTTTCGAGGAAACCAATCTGCGCGTGCAACACGTACTCACCGCGGAGACCCCCGGCGGCCAGCTCGCGCGGATCGACATCGACGTGCCGGTTCTCTATCAGTGCCGCAACCTGCGCTGGACGGCTGCCGAAGTGACGGAAGCCCGCGCGCTTTTGATCCGTCTCGCGGACTATCAGGAGAAATCCCGCCTGCTGCGCGCCGAGGGTGCGGAGCTGTTGGATTCCTGGAACCGCCTGGTCGGGCGCTCGATCCCCGCCGGCGACCTGCGGGCTGACAGCCCGACCCTTCCCGTCAACCAACTCGACGCCGCCGACGCACCGCGCCCGGCCGGTTTGAACACCATGGAGTCGATCAAAATCCAACCTTCCCACAAATGAAAGCCCGCCTCACCATCGCCGCCGCCATCGCCGCCATCACCGCCATCACCGCCGCAGGCTCGCTGTCAGCCGGGGCCCAGAACGTCACCGCGGACCCGCAGGCGGATCCCGTGCATGAGGCCATCCAGGCGTTCAACCAGCAGGAAAAAAACCGGGCCAACGAAGTCACCGTGGTGCTCGATCCCGTGGGCGAGCCGCCGGCCCCGGTCGCCGATGACACGGGGGTCAACCAAGCGCCCAAAGCGCCGGTGCTGGTCACCGCCCCCCCCCCGGAGACTCCGGCAACGGTCAGCGATGAACCCGGGGCCGCCGCCGCGATCCCCGGCGAAGAAGCCCCGAAAGCCCAACCGGGACTGACCGTCAGAATCGAGAAACTCCAAACCGTGAAAGGCGCGGTGGATCCCGCGACGATCAAATTGTTAGCGCCGTTTCCCGCCAAGCCGCTGGCCGAAGCGCCCGCCGGCTGGCACCTCGAGGCGTCCGAGAGCGCGCCGCCATTCACCCGCAAGGTGGAACTCGCGCCGGGCTCGGAAGTCACGCTTTCCGTCCGACCCCACCTGCTGGTGCCTGATGCCGATGGCGCGGAGGTTTTCTCCATCGCCGAGCCCGGCTACGAGGCCTCGCTGGGCTACCAGCAAACCGCCACCGTCGGCGCGGTGCTCTCCAAAGCGATTCAACAACTGGAGAACGATTCCAAGCTGCTGGGCACCGCCATCGACAGCCTCCAGCAGCTGCTGATCTCCCTGCCCAAACCGGAACCACAACCCGAGGCCGCCCCCGCGCCCGCACCTGCCCGCAAACGATGAAACCATCCACCGTCCCAATGATCTGCGGCGTAGCCCTTGCCGCCATGTCCACCGCCGGCCTCAGCCACTGGTGGTCCGTCCGCCAATTCGCCGAGGCCGTGAACCAAGGCCTGCCGCTGCGCCCGTCCGCAGCGCCGTTGCCCGCCGCCAAACCCGCACCGCTGCCGATGCTCGCCGCCGCCGGCCCGCCTAACAACTCCGCTCCCGCCCCGTCCGCCGGGCAGAAGGAGTTTTTCGAAGCCCTGCTCACGGAAGTCAAAAACCTGCGCAACGAGAATCTCAATCTGGTCGATCAAATGGCGGAAACCAACCGCGACCTGATGAAACTGGAGTTCCGCGTGGACACCCATTCGGAATCCTTCCGCCCGCTGCCGGTCAACGACGAGCGTCCCGACACCAGCTTTGACGACGGCCCCGGCGTCCTGCCGCCTCGCGCCGAACCGGTGTTCCCGTTCTCGGACGAATAAGCATGAGCGCCGCCCTCGCTTGCCGCAGAATAAGGAGCAGGAACCTTGCTGTCCCTTCTGCCGCTGCCGGACTGATGAAGAAGAGACGAAAGTAAGGTCGCCGCTCCTCAATTCCGCCGGCGCGGCCGGGCGAGCAGGAGTCGCAAGCTGACGGTCCCTGCTGCGCTGCGGGAGCGATGAGGAAGCGGCAACCGCGAGACCGCCATCCCTTGAGTTTTCGGCTAACACGACATGCTGCAGCCGGCGGCCAGCGCCCCCACCATGAAGCGGGGTAATCCAGTCGGTCCGTGTGTTTTCAGTGTGATGGGTTTGTTGGGTATTTGTTCTTCAATCTTCAATCCTCTCATTTCCATTCTCCGGGTATTCGGTCTATTCCGCGGTTTAAATTATTTCTTCTTTCTCAACGTCTATCGGCGTTCATCTGCGGTTCGATTTTTCTTGGCCGATGAAGAGGTGGCGGCCGCGGAGGACCACCTTGGGATCGGAAGGTTGACCGGGGGACCGCCGTGCCGGTTAGTTCCCGGCGGCGGTAACCCGCAGGCGGAGGAAACGCTTGCCGGTGTCTCCGGCCGGGATGGAGACTTTCACGGTCTCGAGGGCTCCCTCGGTGGAGGTGATTTGCTCGGACACCGTTTCGCGGCTCCAGCTGCCGGCATCGAGGGGGTCGCTCCACTCGATTTGATAGGTCACGCCGTTGTCCTTCGCCGCGGTGCTGCGGGTGTAGGTATATTCGAGGCTGGCGCCGTTGAGAGCGAGGACGGCTGGCATCACGCCTGCGGTGTTGGGATCGAGGCCGAGCGCGTATTCCAGCAGATTGTTTAGGCCGTCGCCGTCAGGATCCGC
>JBIPMR010000721.1:0-2955 GCA_044369025.1 Luteolibacter sp. | reverse complement strand
TCAGCTTCATGGGTTCGCTGCGACGTTCGATGGCGATTTCCGTGAGGATGTCCCGGTTCAGGGCACAGAGGGTGGCGGACGGGGTGGGAGGCTCGAGTTCCAGCAGCATCCGGCGCATTTCCAACACGCCGGCTGCCGACAGGACTTTCGGATCGAAGGGCGTGCTCCCGGTCAGCAATTCATAGAGCAGGACGCCGAGGCTGTAAACATCGCTGCGGGTGTCCACGTCCAGGCCTTTCCTGTCCGCCTGCTCGGGACTCATGTAGGCAGGGGTGCCGACGAAGTGTTCGTGGGCGGTGAGCAGGGTTTCGTCGCTTGATTTTCCCGATGTGGCCTTGGCGATTCCAAAATCGATCACCTTGGGATGGGGGGTGCCATCGTGAAGGACGACGAGAATGTTGGAGGGCTTGATGTCGCGGTGGATCACGCCTTTTTGGTGGGCGTGCTGGATCGCGTGACAGACTCCGATGAAGAGGTCGATGCGTTGGGCGATATCGAGGCGGTGTCTGTTGCAGTAGTCGGTGATTTTGTCACCCTGGACCCACTCCATGACGAAGTAAGGGCGCCCGCTTTCGGTCGCTCCGGCGTCAAGGACGTGGGCGATGTTCGGGTGATCCATGGCGGCGAGCGACTGGCGTTCGATACCGAATCTGGCGATCACGCTCTCGGTGTCCATTCCGAGACGGATCACCTTGAGGGCGACGAGCCGCTGGACGGGATCCTGCTGTTCGGCGAGGTAAACGATGCCGTAGCCGCCGGTGCCGATGCGCTCGAGAATCTGGTAGCGTCCGATCCAGGTGCCCGGGTCCTCGGAGGTGTCCGGGAAATAGGCAGCCTGTTCGGCGGTGTTCCCCAGGGGGACTTCCGTGAGGTCCTCGCAGGCTTGGGCCGCCACCACGGTCCGGGCTTCCTCCGCCTCCATGAAAAAATGGTCGGCTGAGTCATGGGCCTCAAGCAGGCTGCCCAGCCGCCTGCGTTGTGCGGCATTTCCACCGCATGCCTGGTCGAGAAACGCCAGCCGCAGCTCACGGTCGTCGATGGCGACCGCCGCTTCAAACACGGCTTTTTCGATCTCTTTTGAAATCATGGTTTTAAGTGTGCAGGAGGCCCGGCATTCCACTCGATTGGCGGGATTTTAAGGAATAAGCCGACAACGGGATCACGAAACCTCATGGGGGGCAGCTTCGATTTCCCGGATGATCTGGAAAAGGCTGGCTTTCGCGTATGCCCACTGACGCTCCACGGTCCGGACGTTGACACCGAGGTTGCGGGCCACTTCGATATTGGTCAGTCCGGCGAAAAACTTGAGCAGAATGATTCTGGCGCTCTCGGGATCATCCTTTTCCAGGACCCGGAGGCTTTCATCGATCAACAACAGGCGGTCATCCGGCGTGGCTTCCGAGAGATTCAGCGAGGATAAATCCACGTCCACTCGTATGCCGCCGCCTTTGAGGCTGGATTTCTGCCTGGCGTGCTCGATCAGGATGCGGCGTATGGCAAGCGCTGCCGTCCTGAAAAAGTGTTCCCGGTCATTCCAACTCCGGTTGTCCGTCTTCGAAAGTCGAATCCAGGCCTCGTGCACGAGCGCGGTGGCCTGCAGGGTCATGCCGGTGGCTTCCCGCGCCAACCTCGAAGCGGCAAGACGCCGCAGTTCGTCATAGACGAGCGGTAGCAGTTGCTCGGAGGAAAGATCTGCATGGGGGTTCTCAGGTTGCATGAGGGATTCGGTTACAATCGCAATGGATGGGTTTGAAACGTCGGATGAGGCGGTGAGGTGTTTTGAAGCGGGTTCGGCCATCCGCCCAGTCAAAAGCCACTTTTTCGGTTTGTTTGCAAACTGAGGTCTCGGGTTGGACGTGTCCATTACCCTAAACAGGCTAATCCGGGAACGATTTCCCCTAAGGAACGATGTGCCCATGTGGATGACTTCTTGCTGTTTTCATGGAAAGTCGCGGGGGGACAAGGCGCATGGCGAGGAAACCGCCCCAGACGCCGCGCAAAAGGGCTTGAGGCGAGGGGCGCTCAGCCATTGAGTCCTTCCTGGTCGCGATATTCAGATAGGAAAAAACGTCTCCACGCCTTCCAGTCCGCCAATCACCGCCTCAGTTGCAGGCCACTCCGCATGCCTCGGCGGACTACAAGCCGCGGCCCGTGGAGAAGGTGGTGAGGGGACAGGACCGCCTGGCGACGGCACCGCAAAACCATGCGCTGCTGTTCAATGACATCGCCGCCGCCTATGCCAATGCCCTGCGCTGGCGGATTTCCGACGAGAGGAAACATGCCGGGAATCGACCGAAATCATGAACGCATGGTCGGCGACCCTGAAGCGGCTGTCCGGTGCCATGGTTTCTTTCAAGTGTGTATCGACCTGATGTTGAGCAATTTCCGCCCGTGTGGCCGGGAGCCGATTTTCAAGAAAGGTCGGATGTCGGTTTTTTGTCCCGGATTTCGCTTCTTCTGATGTGGTTGACCGGTGTTTTGTGGCAGCTGTGGCTGACTGCAAACCGCTGGCATTGAGCCCGGGAAAAGCCCGCCTCTCTTTCAGACTCCGCGCTCCCAGCCGTCTCTATCCGTCCCATGAAAATCCTGCTGTCGTTTCTGTTCCTGATGTCTGTCACCGCGACGAGTGCCCTGGCCGCCGAGGGAGGGTATCTGTTTGTCACATTCAAGGGCGAAACGTCACCGATGACCGAGCAGATCTATTTCGCAACCAGTCAGGACGGTCGTCAGTGGAAGGCCTTGAATCATGGCGAGCCGGTTCTGATCAGCAGGCTGGGGGACAAAGGAGTGCGCGACCCCTATCTGCTCCGTTCCCATGATGGTGGAAAGTTCTATCTACTGGCGACGGACCTCTCGATGCATCTCAACCACAGTTGGGATCGTGCCCAGACGGCGGCCAGTAAATCCATTGTCATCTGGGAGTCGTCGGACCTGGTTCATTGGTCAAAGCCGTGG
>JBIPMR010000090.1:0-9074 GCA_044369025.1 Luteolibacter sp. | reverse complement strand
AAGCGGTGTGGCGCTTCGCTTCCCACCGCAGTCCATGGGGTGCCAAGGTGTGGAGTGCGGTGGCAGAGTGCAACGGCGACACCGCTTTGGATTCTTCGCGAAGCGAGGTGCCGGGGCTGCTGAATCATCCAAAGCGGTGTGGCGCTTCGCTTCCCACCGCAGTCCAAAGGGGCGGGAATGCCAGTCTATCACCCCTCAAACGATCATGCCGGCGGCGACGGTTTCGTTGGTGCCGGGATCGATGAGGATGAAGGAACCGGTGATGCGGTTGCGGCGATAGGAGTCGTGAATGAGCGGGACGGCGGTGCGCAGGGTGATGCGGCCGATGTCGTTCATGGAGAAACCGGTGACGCCTTCGATTTTGTGGAGGGTGTTGATATCGACGTGATATTTCACTTCCTGAATGATGGCTTTGGTTTCCTGGGTGGTGTGGCGGATGACAAGTTTGGCCTTGGGGGGCATCGGCTTATTGGAGAACCAGCAGATCATCGCTTCGATGTCCTGGGAGACTACCGGCGGGTTGTTGGTCTTGACCAGGGTATCGCCGCGGGAGATATCGATTTCCTCGGTGAGGGTGATGCAGACGGACTGCGGGGCGAAGGCTTCTTCCTGTTCGCCATCCGGGCTGTGGATGGCTTTGACGCGGGTTTTGAAACCGGAGGGAAGCACGGTGACCTCGTCGCCGGGTTTGAAAACACCACCGGCCACACGGCCGGCGTAGCCGCGGAAGTCGTGCCACTCGTCGCTCATCGGGCGGATCACCCACTGCACGGGGAAGCGGGCATCGACGTGGTTTTCCTCGCCGCCGACATAGACGTGCTCGAGGTGATAGAGGAAGGTGGGTCCCTGATACCAGGGCATGTGCTCGGACTTGTCGACGACGTTGTCGCCGTTGAGCGCGGAGATCGGGATGTCGGTGATCTCGACAATGTTGTCGAGGCGCGAGGCGAAATCGCGGAAGTCGCTGATGATCCTGTTATAGACCTCCTCGGAGTAATCGACGAGGTCCATCTTGTTGACGGCGACGACGAGGTGCTGGATGCGCAGCAGGTTGGCGATGAAACTATGGCGCTTGGTCTGCTCGATGACACCCTTGCGGGCGTCGATGAGGATGATGGCGAGGTTGGCGGTGGAGGCGCCGGTCACCATGTTGCGGGTGTATTGGGTGTGGCCGGGGGTGTCGGCGATGATGAACTTGCGCTTGGGGGTGGCAAAGTAGCGGTAGGCGACGTCGATGGTGATGCCTTGTTCGCGCTCGGCCTTGAGGCCGTCGGTCAGAAGGGCGAGGTTGACGTTTTCATCGCCGCGGCGGCGCGAGGATTCCTCCATGGCTTCGAGTTGGTCCTCGAAGATGGATTTGGAATCATACAGCAGGCGGCCGATGAGGGTGGATTTGCCGTCGTCAACGGAGCCGGCTGTTGTAAATCGAAGTAGGTCCATTTTTTAAGAGTCTGAAGGTCTAAAAGTCTAAAGGTCGGAAGAGGAAGATGCGGGATCAGAAGATTCACCGCGGAGGCGCAGAGGGAGCGAAGGAACGCGGAGAGGAGGTTGGTGGGTGGAGCGGCATGAAGCAGTGAGCGTCAATCAGGGGGTGGTGAGTGCGAGGGCGGCTTGCCACTGGGTTTCGAGGTGGAGGTTTTGAATTGAAGAATCGAGAAATTCGAGGTCGAGTTCCTGTTGTTCGATCATGCCGGCAATGTCACGGAGGTGGCGCTGATGGCCGGATTCTTGATAGAATTCGAGTTTGTGGATAATCACGTATTCCGGAGGTGCGACTGTAATTTCGCAGATACCTGTTTTTACCCGGCGGGTATGTGCAAGCGCCCAGGGCAGAGTTGAATGATTGCGCGAGAGGTAGATATCCGCTTTTAGTCCGGTGTCATGGTGGATGATGTTGAAGTGGCCACGGGACTCGCGACGGGACTCGATGGCTACCACATCGGAGGGTGGGAGGTAAAAGTCGTTCTCAGGAAACAGTTGGGGAAGGAGTGGGATTTGGTCAGGCCGAATCAATACGACCAGATCGATGTCGAGGGTGTTGCGGGGTTCACCGTAGATTGAGCTCGCGACCGAACCAGTGATCATGTATTGAATTCCCGCGGTTTCCAAGGGCGTGACAAACAAGGAGATAAAGTCAGGGTCTTGCATGGAGCCAGATGCGGGCGAGTTTTTTTTCAGTCTCTGCGGGTGTGTCGGCGGGGAATTTCACGCGGAGACCCATCCGCTTGAATTCACGGGCCTGGCGGACCGTGGCGGCCAAAAGATTGTATTTCTCCGATCCGGTCATCGATTTCCAGATGGCGGTTTGTTTGGGATCGGGCATGTCCGGCATGGTGGGCGGTGTGGGTGATTTGCGGCCTGATTTCGGCGAGGGCGCCGAAATCGACACGCGGGGGCGCGTGTGCTCCCCTTAGAAATATCCTTCTTTTTTGCGGTCTTCCATGGCGGTTTCGGAGCGTTTGTCGTCGGAGCGGGTGCCGCGTTCGGTTTGGCGGGCGGCGGCGACTTCGGCGATGACTTCGTCGAGGTTGGAGGCAGTGGATTCGACGGCACCGGTGCAGGTGGCATCACCGATGGTGCGGAAGCGGATGACCTGGCGGATGACGGGCTCGTGGTCCTGGGGCTTGAGGAACTCGGTGACGCCGAGCAGCGAACCGTTGCGCTCGAAGACATCGCGCTCGTGGGCGAAGTAGATCGAGGGGAGCGGGATCTTTTCGCGTTTGATATACATCCAGATGTCCATCTCGGTGAAATTCGAGAGCGGGAAAATGCGGAAATGTTCGCCGGGATTTTTGCGGCCGTTGAAGAGGTTCCAAAGTTCCGGGCGCTGGTTTTTCGGGTCCCACTGGCCGAAGTCGTCGCGGTGGGAGAAGAAGCGTTCCTTGGCACGGGCTTTTTCCTCGTCGCGGCGGCCACCGCCGAGGCAGGCGTCGTATTGGTTGGCCTCGATGGTGTCGAGCAGGGTGACGGTTTGCAGCTTGTTGCGTGAGGCGTTGGGGCCTTTTTCTTCGATCACACGGCCGGTGTCGATCGAGTCCTGGACCGAGCCAACGACCAGGGTGGCACGGATGAGTTCGACGAATTGATCGCGGTAGGTCATGGTTTCCGCGAAATTGTGGCCGGTGTCGATGTGGACGAGCGGGAAGGGCATGCGGGCGGGCCAGAAGGCCTTGCGGGCCAGCCAGGCCATGACGATCGAGTCCTTGCCACCGGAAAAAAGCAGCGCCGGATTTTCAAACTGAGCGGCGGTCTCGCGAAGGATGAAGATGGCTTCGGCTTCGAGTTGGTCGAGGTGGCTGAGGTGGTAGTTGGGCATGGTGGGGTGGATGCTGAAAAGCTGAAAAGGAGAGGGCGGGGGGGCTGCGGGAGGCGTAGGAGTTTAGTCGCTGGGGGTCAAGAAATAATTATTATCTTGGGTGGAATAGTAATGATTTATGGAGTGCGGTGGCAGAGTGCAGCGGCGACACCGCTTTGGATTCTTCTGCGAAGCCAAGGTGCCGGGGTTGATGAAACATCCAAAGCGGTGTGGCGCTTCGCTTCCCACCGCAGTCCATGGGGTGGTTGATTTAAAGCGGGCGGTGGGGGAGGATTTTTTCGCGGATGGCTTCGAGCAATTCGAAGGCGGAGTCCTCGATGGTGGTGGTTTCGCTGTTGAGCAGCAGATCCGGATTGTGGGGGACCTCGAAGGAGCCGTCTTTGCCGGTGAAGTGGGCGATTTCGCCGCGGGCGGCCTTGGCGTAGAGGCCTTTGACGTCGCGGTTTTCGCAGGCTTCGTAGCTGGCGTTGACGTAAACTTCGAAGAGGTCGGGCCCGAGAATGCCGCGGGCGAGATCCCGCAATTCGCCGCGCGGGGTGATCGCCGAGACGAAGGTGATGATGCCTTGGGAGACGAAGACTTTTGCGGTTTCGGCGATGCGGCGGATGTTTTCGAAGCGATCCGCGTCGGTGAAGCCGAGGTTCGAGTTGAGGCCGCTGCGGAGGTTGTCCCCATCGAGGATGGTGGTGAAACGCCCTTGCTGGTGGAGGACGCGCTCGGCGGCGTTCGCGATGGTGGACTTGCCCGAGCCGGAAAGTCCGCAAAGCCAGACCACGATCCCACGCTGGCCGAGGAGGTTTTCCTTATCCTGGCGGTGAAGAAAGCGATGGAATTCGGGATGGATGTTCATGGGGTAAATGCTGAAACGCTGAAAACTGAAAACCTGAAAGCAGAGTGGGCACGTGAAGATGGACGAGAAGGGATTGAAAATCTTAAAAATTGAGAAGCATGGGGTTAAATTCCATTGTCCCGGCGTTTCGGTTTCAAAGATTTTTTCGAACTTTTGAAACGATGGTTGTGAAAATGGCGATGATTTCACCAGATTCACGGTGGAGGATGGTCAGTGCCGGATCATCGA
The DNA here is from genome assembly GCA_044369025.1 of Luteolibacter sp. Lineage (GTDB taxonomy): Bacteria > Verrucomicrobiota > Verrucomicrobiia > Verrucomicrobiales > Akkermansiaceae > Luteolibacter. The sequence goes on along the minus strand of JBIPMR010000090.1, from coordinate 4,680 downwards.
TGTTGCAGTCATCCGCCAGAAATTCAATCCAGAGTTGCGTTTCATCGGCCTCTTGGAGAAGGCAATCCAGTTTTGAACAAAATTCGGAATCGGAACGGGCCCTGGAGGCTTCCCTGGCGTGAGATGCGACGGAAGTTCCCGCGCGGATCATTTGTTTTCCTAAAATGGCGACCTCCTCCCTGCCTTGAGGCAGACGAATGTATAGCCGAATAATCGCCGAGGCGAACAGCTTGCTACGGTTGCGCAGATCGTCGGATAAACGCATGGTGTGATAGTAAGGGTGTTCTATTTCAGCGTTTCAGTTTTCAGCATTTCAGCTTTCACCCCTCAAGCTCCTTTGCCGATGACGAAGGTTTCGAAGCCGTGGGCGATTAGTTGGTCGGCCGGGAGCACGGCGCGGCCGTCGAAGATGAAAGCGGGCTTGAGCATCAGGTCGTAGATGCGGGGCAGGTCGAGGCTGCGGAATTCGTCCCACTCGGTGAGGGTGGCGAGGGCGTGGGCACCTTTGGCGGCGGCGTAGGGGTCGGCGCAAATCTCGACGTTGGAGGTGATGAGTTCCTGGGAAACGCCGGCGCAGAGCAGGTCCTGATAGATCGTTTCCGGAGCGACGCGTGGATCGTAGATGGCGATGTGCGCGCGCTCGTTGAGCAGATCGCGGCAGACGTGGATGGCGGCGGATTCGCGGGTGTCGTTGGTGTCCTTTTTGAAGGCGAACCCGAGGATGCCGATGCGCTTGCCACTGACCGTGTTATACAGGGTGCGGACGATTTTTTCGACGAAGCGGGATTTCTGCCAGTCGTTGAGATGGACGACCTGGCGCCAATATTCGGAAACGTGGGGCAGGTGGAAGGCCTCGCAGAGATAGACCAGATTGAGCAGGTCTTTCTGGAAGCAGGAGCCGCCGAAACCGACGGAGGCTTTGAGGAATTTCGGGCCGATCCGCGAGTCCATGCCGATGGCGCGGGCGACTTCATCGACATCGGCGCCGGTGGCTTCGCAGAGGGCGGAGATCGAGTTGATGGATGAAATGCGCTGGGCGAGGAAGGCGTTGGCGACGAGTTTGGAAAGCTCGGAGGACCAGAGGTTGGTGGTGAGGATTTTTTCGCGGGGGATCCAGTTGGCGTAAACCGAGGCGAGGGCCTCGACGGCGGCATTGCCTTCGGGGGTGCATTCGCCGCCGATGAGGATGCGATCGGGACATTGCATGTCCTCGACGGCGGTTCCTTCGGCGAGGAATTCCGGGTTGGAAAGCACTTGGAAGGTCGCGCCCTCGGAGGAGTTGGCCGCGAGGATGGATTTGATCGCGGTGGCGGTCTTCACCGGGATTGTGCTCTTCTCGACGATGATTTTGGTGCCCTCGGAAACTTCGGCGATGAGGCGGGCGGCGGCCTCGATGTAGCGAAGATCCGCGGCGCGTCCGGCACCGATGCCGTAGGACTTGGTCGGGGTGCCGACGGAGACGAAGATCAAATCCGCGGCGGCGATGGCGGAGCGGATATCGGTGGTGAAGTGGAGGTTTTTGCCAATGGCCGAGGCGACGATTTCATCGAGGCCCGGCTCGTAAACCGGCAGGGTGTCCGAGTTCCAAGCGGCGATCCGATGTTCGTTCATGTCGGCCACGGTGACCTGGATGTGGGGGCACTTGGCGGCGATCATGGCCATGGTGGGACCGCCGACGTAACCGGCGCCGAGGCAGCAAATGTTTTTGATAGTGATTGGCACGGGATGTTTGTGGCAGTTGGAAGGTCTAATCTCGCATCCGGTCACGGAGCAGGTGATAGAGGAAAAGCGAGTTGTAGGTGAAATAGCGTTTGAAGAGCCTGCGGGGTTCCATGGCGAGGCGGTAGGCCCACTCGCAGCCGAAGCGCTGGAAGAGCGGCGGGGCCTGGCGGACTTCGCCGGCATGGAATGCAAAGGCCGCGCCGATGCCGAAATAGACGCCGGGTGGCAGGCGATGTTTGTTGCGGGCGATCCAGTGTTCCTGTTTCGGGCAGCCGAGGCCGACCCAGATGAGGTTGGCTCCCGAACTGCGGATTTTTCCGCAAATGCGGTCGAACTCGTCAGCTGGCCAGTCGCCGAACGGGGGCGAGTGGCTGGCGGCGATGTGGACGCTCGGAAATCGTGCGGAAAAGGCGGCGAGAAGCCGGTCCAGCGTGCTTTGGCTTCCGCCTAGCAGAAAATGTTTGAATTCGTCAGATCGCCCGGCGGTGGCCTTCAGCGTTTCGAGCATCAGAGTCGGGCCGTAAACGCGGTCGGTGAGCTTTTCAGCCGCGGCGAGATGGGCGTTGACCACCCAGACGAGCGGCATCCCATCGGGGCAGATCAGATCGAACTGGCGCATGGATTCGCCAAACGCGGCGTCCGCCCGCGCGAGTGCGGCGACGTGGGTGTTCGCCGCTTCCACCGCGCAGGCGCGCGACGGATGTTTCGCTTGGGCGAGGATCCACTCCACGGCACCGGCGTAGGTGGTGGCGGCGACGGGCAGGCCGATGACGGAGACGCGTTTCAAGGGTGTTAGGAAGAATGCGGCGGGATCTAGCGGCAGAACGGCTCGACGCTCCGCAGGTCGGGTCCGGCCAGCACCGCTTGATCGCGCAAGGCGGAGTCGGCGAACAGATAGAGCGCGTAGCCGCCGTGTCCGCCGCCGCAGTATTTGCGGGCGATGGCACCGGGGATGTCGGGTAAAACGTCCATGCCTTCATCAAGCTGGGTGGCATGGTAGGCGCTGACACCTTCCGCGAGCCGGGCGATGTCCGCGTGCAGCACCCCCTCGCGGGCGATCCGGCCGCTTTGGGCGATGCGGTCGAAATCGCGGGGCAGGTTGACGACGCCGGGGGTGTCGTGCTGGGTGCCGGTCCAGTGGACCGCCATCATTCCGGTTAGGAAATCGCCGTTGCGTTTGAAATCCAGGACCGGTCGTTGGCCGGAGCGCCAGACGCAGAGTCCGGTCTCGCGGATGACGGCGGGATCCTGCCAACCGACGCCGAGATCGACTTCCGAGTCCACCCCGTCGCGGCCGTTGAGCAGGGCCCATGCGCCGCTGCCGCCGAGGCCCGCCTGTTTTTCGTAGGGCCACTCGCGCAGCGAAACGAGCGGGGAGATGGCGCAGTTCACGATGAATTCACCCGGACGCGCAAACCGCGGCACGTCGAGCCAGCCGCCGGCGAAATCGATGCGCAGCGGGGCTTCGGTCGGCGCCTGGACCCAGCGCACGATGGAGCTGGTGGAGACCGGTTCGAAGCGCGGCGGGGTTTTCGGCAGCACGGTGTATTCCGCGCCGACCTGGCGGCACAGCCCGCGTTTGATCTCGCCGTATTTGTCGTCCTCGGTGACGATGAGCAAATCCGGGCGGAGGCGCAGGAAGTCCTCTTCGAAATCGACGCCCTCCTTGTGGCCCTGGGTCACGACCACTTCATCGACCATCCGCAGGCCCATCAACAGGGCGCGCTTGTGATCATCCGGGATGGAGGGTTTCCGGCGCTTGTGATGCCAGAGAACCTCCGCCGAGGCGAAGGACACAATCAGATAGTCGCCCAGCGCGCGGGCTTCTTCGAAGAACTGGAGATGCCCGGCGTGGAGGATGTCGTAGCATCCGGAGACAAAGACTTTTTTCATGATTTATTCCTTGGATACCGAGACGTGGTGGCCGTGCCGCTTAAGCAGCGAATGGCGGCGGGCGGCGTCCAGATCGTGAGCGACCATTTCCTTGCACATTTCCTCGACGGTGATTTCCGGAACCCAGCCGAGTTTTTCCCGCGCCTTGCTCGGGTCGCCTAGCAGAGTTTCCACTTCGGCGGGGCGGAAGTAACGGGGGTCCACCTTGACGATCACCTCGCCGACGGCAACGGCCGGGGCGATGGCCTGGTCCACGGCGGCAACGGTGGCGATTTCATCCACGCCCTCGCCGGTGAATTCGAGTTCGATGCCGGCCTCTTTGGCCGACATGCGGACGAATTCGCGCACCGAAATCTGTTTGCCGGTGGCGATGACAAAATCATCCGCCACGTCCTGTTGGAGCATCATCCACTGCATGCGGACGTAGTCCTTGGCGTGGCCCCAGTCGCGCAGCGAGTCGATGTTGCCGAGAAACAGGCAGGACTCGAGGCCCTGGGCGATGTTGGCGAGGGCGCGGGTGATCTTGCGGGTGACGAAGGTCTCGCCGCGGCGCGGGGACTCGTGATTGAAGAGAATGCCGTTGCAGGCATACATGCCGTAGGCCTCGCGGTAGTTCACCGTGATCCAGTAGGCATACATCTTGGCGACGGCATACGGCGAGCGCGGGTGAAACGGCGTGGTTTCCGTTTGCGGGATCTCCTGGACGAGACCGTAAAGCTCCGAAGTGGACGCCTGATAGAACCGGGTCTTCTTCTCAAGCCCGAGGAAACGGATCGCTTCCAACAAACGCAGCGCGCCGATCGCATCGACGTCCGCGGTGTATTCGGGGGCTTCGAAGGAAACGGCGACGTGCGACTGCGCGCCGAGGTTGTAAACCTCGTCGGGCTGCACCTCGCTGAGGATGCGGGTGAGGTTCGACGAGTCCGTCAGGTCGCCGTAGTGGAGCCGGAAGCGCGAGTTCGCGACGTGCGGATCCTCGTAGATGTGATCGACACGCTGGGTGTTGAAGAGCGAGGCGCGGCGTTTGATGCCGTGGACTTCGTAGCCTTTTTCGAGAAGGAACTC
>JBIPMR010000089.1:0-9078 GCA_044369025.1 Luteolibacter sp. | reverse complement strand
CTGCCTTCGTTTGATTCATTACTTATCAATCTTGGCCAATTACTCACTGGTTGGCGGACCTTGCGCGGACAGGTTCGCTTCCGCCTCGGTGGAGTTGCCTGCCTGATAATCATTTGCCGTAAATGGGGTCAGAGTACACGGATTCACATTCTTTCGCATCGAACGGGGCCTTAGCATGGTAATCATTCATCTGTCATTGGGGGACAGGGTCAGTCCTTGGGTATAAGAGTTTTTTCATGCTTCTTGATGATATTCTGGATCTTTGGATCTTTCCGCACCGCCTCAATTCGTTGGTCATCGAGGTGTGTTGACATGGTCTGCGCGCGCCGGATTGAGGTGGACGCGGTCCGCACGCTCTTGAAGTAATGCGCGTCCTCCGTCAGCTCGCGCGGCACCGCCTTGAGCGCGCTTGGAACACCTGCCCGCTCCGCTGATACCGGCTGTTCCACGCCTAGCTGAAAAAGAATGGCATCCCGCACCTCACTCAGCGTACAGTGAATGAAAGAACCATTTGGATTCCGCACGTGGCCGGGCGCCCGCATTGGCCCGCCTCGCCAACATCTACTCCCGCTTGTTACATAAATGTTGGACAGCATTGCGCTCAAGGGATCGGCACGCGGAAGGAAATCCGGGTGCCGGCGCCGGGCTGGCTGGCGCAGTCGAAACGGGCGGCGATGCCCCGCATCCGCTCGTGCATGTTAGGCAGGCCGTTGCCGCCGCCGGGCCGGGAGTCGGGCGAGGCGGGATCGAAGCCGTGGCCGTCGTCGTGGATCACCAGTTCGAAGGCTCCCGGATGGAGGATCAGCCGCAGCGACACTTGCCGCGCATCGGCGTATTTGAGGACGTTGGTGAGTGCTTCCTTGGCTGCGAGGAAAACCTGGTGGCGCACCTCGGTGGCGAGCATCATCGGCGGGATGGTCTGCGGCAGGTCGCACACGCACTGAGTGGCGGTGCCGTCGAAAAAATCCTCGGCTTGGCGGCACAGGTAGTTGGTGAGGTCGCTGAGGGTGTCGTTGCGCGGATTGACGGCCCAGACGATTTCGTCGAAGGCGAGGATCGCCTCGCGGGCGGTTTCGGAGATTTCCCTGACATCGTCGCCCGCCTCGCGGGTGAGTTCCGGGTGATCGGCCGCCATTTCGCTGAGCAGCGACAGGCGGGTCAGCTTGGAGCCGACTTCATCGTGCATGTCGCGGGCGATGCGGGCGCGCTCGTGGTGGAGCACGGCCTGCTGTTTGAGCTGCCGCATCCGCTCGCGCAGCCGCCGGAAAGTGGCGTAGCGCACGATCCCGATGACCGCGGCGGTGAAAAGTCCCAGCGTCATCCCGCGGAACCACCATGTCTGGTAGAAAAACGGCGGCACCGTGAGTGAGACACCCGCGCCCGTTTCATTCCAGACTCCGGCATCGTTGCAGGCGATGACGCGGAATTCGTAGTCTCCGGCAGGCAGTTGCGGATAGGTCGCGCTGCGTTCGGTGCCGGCCTCGATCCACTGCTTGTCGAAATTGCGCAGCTGGTAGCGGAAGAATACGTTGTTAGGAGAGGTGAAGCTCAGCGCGGTGAATTCGAACCGCACCTTGCGGTGTCCCGGTTCGAGACGCAGCGCCATGTCCGGCGAGCGCAGGCCGGCGACCCGGCCGGTCGCTTGGTTGGATGGCAGATTCGGATCGTAAAGCGCCACGGTCCGGTCATCGGCCTTCACCTCCTTGAGCAGGACCGCGGGCGCCAGCGGATTGTCGAAGACCTTGGCGGGCTCCGCCATCAGCAAGCCATTGCGGGTGGAAAACCAAAGCCGGCCATCGGTGCCCAGCCAAGTGGTGGGATTGGTTTCACAATACGGCTGGAGGTTGGCCAATCCATGGCTGCGGCCATAGGCGATGGAGCGCAGATAGCCGCCGCGCCGCTCCGCCACCTCATTCAGTTCCGACTCGCGCACCTTGAACAGGCCGTGGTTGCCCGTGAGCCACATTCCGCCCGAGCCGTCGGCGATGATTTGTGAAACGTAATCGTCGTGCAAGCCCTGGGCCGAGGTGATCCGTGCGTATCGCCCGTCCCGCCAGCGGCCCACACCTCCGCCGGCATAGCCGATCCACAGACTGCCGTCCGCAGCGGCATGAAGGCAACGCACCGAAAACAAAGTTTGCGCATCCTTCGACTGGGCGCCGGTCTCGTTGACCAAGGCATCGCCCTTGACCCGCAGGATCTGGCCATCGGAAGTGCCCGCCCAGATGGTCCCGCCGGGGCCCTCGGTCAGCGCGCGGATCGACCGCGGATTGCCGGCGAAGCGCATTTTCTGGAATTTCCCGTCGCGGAAACGCCACATCCGGTTCGGCCCGGAGGTGGCGAGCCACAAATCGCCGTTTTTCGCCGGCAACAGCGAATTGACATTCTGAGTTCCCAGCCCTTCGCGCGTGCCCCATTCCTCGCACTTGCCCGCGCGCAAACGCTGTAAGCCGCGATCCCGGGTACCGATCCACACCCCGCCATCCAAGGTCGGGGCGACGCAGGTTGCCTCACCGCCAAGCCAGCCGTCCGCTTCGCCCATGGTCTGCCATTGGTGACCGCGACCACGGCCGAGCCCGCCGTTTTGCAAGGCCGTCCAGATCCAGCCTTCCGTATCCTGGCAAACCGAGCGCACCGCTCGGAAGGGCAGCCCGTCACTGGCGGTGATCAGCTCCATCGTTTGGCGGTGCACCAGATTCAGCCCGCTGCCGGAGGTGCCGACCCACAGATTTCCCTCGCGATCTTCCGTGAGGGATAAAATTTCCGGATGCCCGACCTTGATCCGCGCCAACTCGTTTCCTTGCAGGCGCAGCAACCCGTCCGCCGCCGTGCCGAGCCACAACGCCCCGCTGCGATCCTCCAGCATGACGCGCACCGCCGCTTTTTCAGGCATTTGCGCGACCACTTCGGGTTCGCCCTCGCCGCTGAACTTCAACAACTGGCTGGCGCTGCAAATCCACACCCCGCCGCCGCGCGCCGCCGCCAGACGCACGCCACTGGAATCCACCGTCAGCAACACCTCCCAACGCCCGTCGCGGAAAACCCCCACTTGCGAGCCGCGGGCGAACCACAGATCACCCTGTTCATCCGTTGCCAGCCACGAATGCTCGGCCGCGGGCAACCCGTCCTCCGCGTCGATCCGCTCCATCTCATTTCCCAGGATTCGAACCATCTCGCTGCCTGCGGCAAAACAAACCCCACCGTCGCGATCCTCGGCCACCGTCGTCACCGGGCCATCCGGGGCGCCGTCTTCCCGCCCGAAAACCCGGATGCCCGCCTCGCTCACCCGCACGATCACCCCGCGGTCGAGGGTCAGCCACAACTGCTTTTGCCGGTCCAGATAGATCGTCCGCACATTCCGGTTCGGCACCTTTGGCAAATGGGTGAAGGAAAACTCGTCGAACTGAATGCCGTCGAAGCGCATCAGCCCGCCCAGCGTCGCCACCCACAGGAAGCCGTCCGCCGTTTGCGCCACGCCGGTGACGCTGTTGTCCGGCAGCCCGTCGTCGGTTTGCCAGGCTTGGTAAAGCCAGGCCGAGGGTTCTTCTTCCGCCGCCGCGGCGATTTCCAAGGGCGCGCCCCACCCGACCGCCGCCACCACCACCGCGGTGTGAAACCATTTGCGCCATGAAGCCACGTCTCAAAACTAGGTTCACCGCCAGCGGGCGGCAAGACGCGATATGGCACGTCATCAGAGCCGGATTTTCCGGGTTCCCGGTGTCGTCACTTCATCCGACTATCCAAGGGCCGTTTTGGAGTCAGGGTGGATCAGAGTAACCCCAGCGCGGGAAAACCCGTCTGCGCCGCTGGTGCCTGCTCCAACCCGTTTCGGTCGAAAACCCACGAACTCCCCACAATCCCATCAAAAAATCCCGATCCAATCGTTTCTCCCCGACTTCGCCGTCCAGCTCTCCCGGCATGCTGCTTGCAGCCGTCAGCTTTTCCACCTCGTTCGCATTCGCCGCCACCACCACCGGCGTCACCACCACCTACAACGGCTCGCTCGCCGCCAATGGCCTGGGTAGCGGCGGTAACTGGACCGAAGGCTCGCCGTTTACCTTGTCCGGAGCGGGTGCCTACGCGGATCTTCTCTTCACCGGTGCCGAAACCGGCTCCACCTTCACCCCGAATCCAAGTCTCATCGCCGGTAAAATCACCTGGCCGCGCGACCCGGATGCCCTTGCAACCTTCAAGCTGCAGGTTTCGGACACCCTCGCCACCGGCGCTTGGACCGACAGCGTCCCACCCGATGCCAGCATCGACGAAACCAATCCCAACCAGATCATCTTGACCCTGCCTGTGGACGGCCCGAAAAGATTCGCCCGCCTCGTCGTCAATCCTTGAAAATCCCGCCCGAACCCATAAATCCACACCCTCCCGAGAGCCACGATTCCCGGGAGGGTCTTCACCCCTACCCGTCTAACTCTAATTTTCATTGCGTCCCCAACCATGATTTCCTCCACCCGCCCGTCTGAGAAATTCCGCCGCCTGCTCGCACTCTGCGCCGCATTAACCGGAGCGGCTTCGCCCTTGCTGGCACAAGCCCCGGCAGGAGACGATCCCTTGCTGCGCTCGATTCCCGCCACCTTCGAAATCGCCGGAAAACAATACGAGCACCTGCTCGCCAGCGTCAAAGACGACCCGGAAATCCCCCGCACCTTTGTGGACGGCAAGGTGGTCACCGTCAGGACCAAGGACTGGACCAGCGGTTTCATCGCCGGTTCGCTGTGGTATCTCTATGAATTTTCAAAGGATCCGAAATGGCTCGCCGCCGCGCAGGATTATACCGTGCGCCTGGATTCGATCAAAGACTACCGCGGCAGCCACGACCTTGGTTTCATGCTCGGCTGCAGTTATGGCCACGGCTATCGCCTCACCAAAAACCCGGACTATCAAAAAGTCCTGTTGCAAGGCGCGGCGTCCCTGTCCACCCGCTTCAATCCCACCGTCGGACAGATCCGCTCGTGGGACCACGGGAGTTGGAATTTTCCGGTCATCATCGATAACATGATGAACCTCGAATTCCTCATGTCCGCCGCTCGTGAGAGCGGCGAGTCACGCTTCAAGGAGATCTCCATTTCGCATGCGGACAACACCCTGAAAAACCATTTCCGGCCCGACTCCAGCAGCTTCCATGTGGTCGATTACGATCCAACCACCGGCGAGGTGCTGGCCAAGAAAACCCATCAGGGCGCGGCGGATGATTCCGCTTGGGCGCGCGGCCAGGCTTGGGCGCTGTATGGCTACACCATGATGTTCCGCGAAACCAAAAACGCCATTTACCTCGAACAGGCGGTCAAGATCGGGAATTTCATCCTCAACCACCCGCGGCTCCCGGCGGACAAGGTTCCCTACTGGGACTTCGACGCGCCTGGCATTCCAGCCGCCCCGCGCGACGCATCGGCGGGCGCGATCATGAGTTCCGCGTTCCTCGAACTCAGCGGCATGACCAAAGGCGAACAAAGCGCCGCGTTCCTCAATCTCGCCCGCCAGCAACTCACCTCGCTTTCCTCACCCGCCTACCTCGCGAAACCCGGCGAAAACGGCGGCTTCATCCTGCTGCACTCGGTCGGGCACCTGCCCAAGAACTCCGAGGTCGATGTCCCGCTCAACTATGCGGACTATTACTTTATTGAAGCCCTCATCCGCTATCAAAATCTATCCAAAAAGCCATGAAATCCATCGCCCTCTGTCTGACGGTCCTCTTCACCCTGGTCGCTCCGTCCGCGGCGAAACCCGCCGAAGTCACTCCGCACACCCTGCCGGGCAGCGAGGCCTTCGTTTTCCGCAAGGCGGGCGACACCGAGTTGCGCCTGCACGTCGTCAAGCCCAAGGGCTGGGCCAAAGAGGACTCGCGGCCCTGCCTCGTTTCCTATTTCGGCGGTGGCTGGAATAGCGGAACCCCGGAACGCAGCATCGGCTGGGCGAAGTGGGCGGCATCCCATGGCATCGTCGGCATCGCTCCGGACTATCGGACCCGCGACCGCCTCAAAGGCACTCCCGAAGACTGCGTTTCCGACGGCCGCGCGGCCGTCGCGTGGATCGTCGAACACGCCAAGGAACTCGGCATCGATCCGAAAAAAATCATCGTGCTCGGAGGTTCCGCCGGCGGCCATGTCGCCGCCTGGACCGCGATCCCAGCGCCCGGCCCGGGCAAGGATGACCCGGCACCGCAGGTCCTGCCCGCCGCCATGGTCCTGCTCAATCCGGTGACCGATACCAAAGCCGGCGGCTACGGCGGACCCAAGCGCTTCAACAAAAGCGAGGCCCGCGCGCTCGCCTGCTCGGTGACCGACCAGATGCCCGCCAAAATGCCGCCCGCCATCGTGTTTCACGCCACGGCGGACATCACCGTGCCCTACGCCAACTCGGTCGTGTTCCGCGACAAACTGCTGGCTAACGGAAATCGCTGCGAGCTGGTCACCTTCGAGGGTCTCGGCCATGCCTACAACTCCAGCAAGTTCGGCGCCGCCGGCAAAGCCGCCCACCAGCGCACGGAAGAGGAGACCGAAAAGTTCCTCAAAAGTCTCGGGCTCATCGAAAACTGATTACATAACCACGACCCCTGTGTTTCAAGTTTCCACCTTCCTCCGCCTCTCGCTGCTAGGCATCCTCGCCTCCGGCCCCGTCATTGCCCAATCCAGCCAACGGCTCTCCGACGGCTGGGAATACCACCAAGGCTCGCTTGGCAGCACCTGGGAAGTCTGGCGCGGCGAGGCGGCGAGCGACAACGTCACCTGGACGCCCGTCACCCTGCCGCATTGTTTCAACGCCCGTGACGCCGTCGATCCGGACACCCGCTACTATCAGGGACCGGGCTGGTACCGCAAACAACTCACGGTCGCCAATCCATTCCCTAACGGCCGAACCCTGCTTCACTTCGACGGCGCGGGGCAGTTTTCCGAAGTCTTCATCGGCACGGCAAAAGCCGGCGACCATCTCGGCGGTTACGACGAGTGGTCGGTGGACATCACCGACGCGGCCGCGAAGTTCAAAGCGGAAAAATCCGTTCCGCTCGCCGTCCGTTGCGACAACTCGCGCGACGCCGAAAGCATCCCGTCCGACCTCAGCGATTTCAACCGCTACGGCGGGCTCTATCGGCACGTCACGCTCAGTTACGTGCCTGCCATTTCGCTCCAGCGCGTCCACATCGAGCCGGTTCTGGCAGCCGATGGCAAGGCCAGTGTCAAGCTGCGCTCGCGTCTTTTTAATCCGACGGATCTGTCAGATCCGGCGGATCTGTTCATCGAGATCACCGACCCTTCCGGGAAAATCATCCACAGCGCCACCCAGAAGCCCGCACCGTGGACCGGCGACCGCGAAATCAACGCCTTCGAAATCGCCAAGCCCGTCCTGTGGTCGCCGAAATCGCCCGCGCTCTATCAGTGCGTGGTGACGCTGAAATCCAAACACGGCGAGCAGCGGATCACCGAGCGCTTCGGCCTGCGCACCGTCGAGTGGGTCAAGAACGGCCCGTTCAAGCTCAACGGCGGGCGCCTGCTGCTTCGCGGCACCCACTATCATGAAGACCACGCCGGCACCGCCGCCGCCGTGCCGGACGAGGTGGTCCGCGAAACTTTCCAAATGATGAAGGACATGGGCGCGAATTTCGTCCGCCTCGGCCACCACCAGCAGGCACCGCTGGTGCTCGATCTCTGCGACGAGCTCGGATTGTTAGTCTGGGAGGAAATCCCGTGGTGCCGCGGCGGCCTCGGCGGCGAACGGTTTCAAAACCAAGCGCGCGACATGTTGCGCAACCTGATCGACCAGCATTACAACCATCCCTCGGTCATCCTCTGGGGTCTCGGCAACGAAAACGACTGGCCCGGCGATTTCGAAACCTTCGACAAGGAAGCCATCCGTGGTTTCATGACGGAGCTCAACACGCTCGCCCACCAACTCGATCCCTCGCGCAAGACCGCGATCCGCCGTTGCGATTTCTGCAAGGACATCATCGACGTCTATTCGCCCAGCATCTGGGCCGGTTGGTACAGCGGGCGTTACTCCGAGTATCGTCAGTCCACCGAAAAAGCCATCCAGGACACGCCGCATTTCTTCCATGCCGAATACGGCGGCGACAGCCACGCCGGCCGCCACTCGGAAGACCCGGAGAAATTCACGATCAAGGTCGCGACCGGGAAGGGGACCGCGGAAGTGGGCAAGGCCTACAAGGCCACCGGCGGCAGCGCGCGCGGCTCCAAGGACGGCGATTGGTCGGAGAGTTATATGGTCAATCTGTTCGACTGGCATCTCAAGGAGCAGGCGCAAATGCCCGATCTCACCGGCGCGGCGCAATGGATCTTCAAGGATTTCTCCACGCCACTGCGTCCGGAAAACCCCGTGCCCTACGTCAATCAGAAGGGCGTCATCGAGCGCGACGGCACCCGCAAGGAAAGTTTCTATGTCTATCAGAGTTACTGGGCGGAAAAGCCGATGATCCACATCTACGGCCACAGCTGGCCGATCCGCTGGGGCAAACCCGGCGAAGCCAAAGAGGTCAAAGTCTATTCCAACTGCAAGCAGGTCGAGCTGTTCGTCAACGGCGTCTCCGTCGGAATCAAACCACGTGACGTGACCCAGTATCCGGCCGCCGGCTTGAGCTGGAAGGTTCCTTTCAAGGCGGGCGAAAACACGCTGCGCGCCGTGGCTGGCGACCTGGTGGATGAAATCAAGTTGATCTATCAGACGGAGTCCTGGGGCGCACCCGCGAAGCTTGAACTGAGTGAACTCGGCCGCACCAGCGACCTTGTCACCCTCGAAGCCCGCGTCTTCGATGCCAAGGGCGTGCCCTGCCTCGATGCGGCGCAGCTCGTCAGTTTCGGCTTCACCGGCGACGGCAAACTGCTCGACAACCTCGGCACCGCGTCCGGCTCGCGCAAAGTCCAACTCGCCAACGGCCGCGCCAAAATCCGCGTCCAACTCACCGGCACCGCCGCCGCCAGTGTCGCGGCGGAGGGCCTCGAAACCGTCCTTCTCCCGCTCAAAAGCTCCCGATGAGATTCTATCAATCCGCGGTCCTGTCGTTTCTCTTGGCTTGCGGTGGCGCGCATGCCGCGGCGGACCCTCCGCCGTATTTCG
>JBIPMR010000718.1:0-2961 GCA_044369025.1 Luteolibacter sp. | reverse complement strand
GCGGCCCCTTTGCGGAAATCTCGCGCATCCCCGCCAACCTGGAAGACCGCGTGCGGGCGGTGCCGGACGTGGCTCAGGCGCGGCGTTTCGTTTCCCACACCATCCAACGCGAACACGACGGCCGGCCCTTGCGCATGGTGGTGCAGGGACTTTCCTGGCCGGAGGATCGCGGTGACTGGGTGCCGCTCGTCGCGGGCCGCCCGCTGCGCCAGGCGCATTATGAAATGATCGCCGACCAGTCGCTGGGTCTTCCGTTAGGAAGCCGCACCCGGCTCGGCAAGGATTTCTATCAAGTTGTCGGCCTCACCCGCGGCATGGTCGGCACCGGCGGCGACGGACTGACCTTTTTCACGGTGAGTGATGCGATGGCGATCCAGTTTGATCAACCGGGAGAAGCCAGCCGGTTGGACCGCGCCGCCCGCCGCGCACGGGTCGAGGCCGTGGATCTCGGACGGCTTCAGCCGCTGCTGTTGGACCGTGCGGCCGGGCTGGCCAAGGGGATTCCCGCGCTCGCCCCGCCGCAGGTCAGCGCCGTGCTCGTCACGCTGCGGCCCGGAGCCGATGTAGCCACCGTCCGCCGCACGCTCGCGACATGGCCGGACATCACGGTTTACTCTACCGGGGAGATGAAGGATCTGCTGTTAGCCGGCATGGTGGACAAGGCGAAACGCCAGCTCGGACTCTTTCGTGTGCTGCTCATCATCATTTCCACCATCATCATCGCGCTCATCATTTACACGCTCACGCTCGACAAGATCCGCGACATCGCGCTGCTCAAACTCATCGGTGCGCGCAACGGCGTCATCGGCGGGCTCATTCTCCAACAGGCCTTGCTGATGGGCGCCTTCGGCTACGGACTGGCCTGGTGGATCGGCCAATATGCGTTTCCCAAGTTTCCACGGCTCGTGCTGATCGTTCCCGCCGACCTCATCAGCCTTGCCGTCATCGTCGTGGTCATCTTCACCGTCGCCAGTCTGCTAGGGATCTGGAAAGCCATGAACGTGGAACCTAACACCGTCCTCTCCGCATGAACCCGCCACCCGCCGTCGAAGTCACCCACCTGCGGAAAGTCTATGGCAGCGGCCACACCGAGATCGTCGCCATGCGCGATGCCTCGCTGAGCATCGCGCCGGGCGAGATCGTCGGCATGTTCGGCCCCAGCGGCTCCGGCAAATCCACCCTGCTCACCGCGATGGCGCTCATCAACCCGCCGACCTCCGGCCAAATCTCCATCGCTGGCCAGCCGGTGATGGACGGGTCGCGGGCGCTGGTGGACCTGCGCGCCTTCCGCCGCCAGAACCTCGGATTCGTCTTTCAAAAGGCCAACCTGATCCCGTTTCTCACGGCGCTGGAAAACGTCCAAATCGCGCTCGAGGTGAATGACACCGCACCCAAAACCGCCCGCAAGCGCGCGATCGAACTGTTGGACTACCTCGGCATCGGCGCCCGCACCAACAACCTGCCCGTCGCCCTCTCCGGCGGCGAACAACAACGCGTCGCCGTCGCCCGCGCCCTCGCCAACAATCCCAGCCTCATCCTCGCCGACGAACCCACCGCCGCGCTCGATGGTCCGTTAGGCCGGCAGGTCATGGAGCTTTTCGCCAAGATCGCCCATGAAAAAAACGCCGGGGTCATCGTCGTCACCCACGATCACCGCACCCTCGACGTCTTCGACCGCATCCTCGATGTGGAGGACGGCATGATCAAAATCCGCGAGGAACCTGAACCCGGGAAGAGGCGACAATAGGGTTGCCACTCCTTACCCCGCACCATTCCCAGTCATCATGCGCGGCAGTCTGCAACGAGCGCCCCGCCTGGCCCGCCCATCTAACCAACGGGGGGATTCTCGCCCGCTTGCTGGAGAGGAACTGCGTAAGCGGTTCGCTTACGGGCAAATCAGTTTCACTTCCGGAAAATACGTCCGGTAGCGCTTTGCGTCCCGAGTGGGCAGCGTCAGACCCTCCGCCTCGGCGTGGGCTCCGATGAAAAATCGGGCAAGGGTGGGTTGCGCGTGCCGCCATCCTTCCGATAGGCTTGGAAGGCTCGCGCCGCCGCAACAGCGCAGGAGTAGGGCAGCGGCAAACGGCGGAAGTCGGATGGCGGCACCAGGTTGAGATCGAGATCCCGCGCGTCGCGGTAAAGCGGGGCAAGCTCGGTGTAGATGACCGGATTGATGGCGGCTTCACGGTTCCCGATCAGGGGCGCGAGCTGTCACGCCGACCATTCGAACCAGATTTCATCGCGGGTGGCGATGTCTAGCAGTACATTCGTATCGACCAGGATCATGGCTCAGTTCTCGCCCCGGGTCATGGCCATGACTTCGTCCGTGGTGATGCCGGAGCGTGCCGATCCGGCCGCCTTGGACAACCAGTGATCGAATGCCTTGCCGGAACTTTGCGCCGGGTCAATCGGCTTGATTTCAAGGGCTTGTTTCCCCGCAACGAACTCCACCTCGGTGCCGGGGCGGAGATTGAACCGTTCCCGAAGCGCAAGCGGAATGGTGATCTGTCCTTTGACGGTGACCTTCATGCGGAAGAATTACCATACGGGGTATTACCCGTCAATCCACCCGGCCTGCCTCTTCGACCGCTTGGCATGCGGGATTGCGGGATTGCAGGAATTCGAGTCCGGCTTGTTCGAGAGCGAGTTCAGCGGATGTTGGCGTCGCTGGAGGCATGGGGGAAAATTGAAATCCTTCGGAGTTGCGGCAAGGGCGAATGATCGGTGCCACGCAATTGGCCGACGAGGATTCCGAGTCCCCCTTCCGAAGCGGCCGGGGAAACATCCGGAGGGTGTCGAACATGTCACGGAAAAACCCGGATTCGCTCTTGCCATCACGGCACATCCCGTTACGAACAATCCCGTCATGAGTGACGTCGTTAGTTTCTCGAAAGCCCTCGCCGATGCCACGCGTTGGCGCATCCTGCAGCTCGTCATGGAGGAGGCGCTCTGCGTGTGTGA
>JBIPMR010000717.1:0-2966 GCA_044369025.1 Luteolibacter sp. | reverse complement strand
GCTTTCGAATTCATAGTCAATGCCGCCCGGCCCTGCCGGCACCTTGGTTCCGGTTAGAATGCTCAGCACCACGTCGAAGCTCACCGACGGGTTGGGCGCGAGGTTGCCGGGCGTCCAACGTTGCGCGCCAGCGACCCAGCGGGTCGGTGGCTGGAAAAAATCCGTTCCTTGCCGCGTGTTGCTGGGGGCGGTCTGCCAGTCTGCCTCGATGGCAAGATGCGCGCCGTCCGCGGGTTTGCCGACGTCATGGTTGTCCACGCCGTTCCCCTTGACGCCGAAGTAGCCGATCTCGTGCGCGGTGGGCGCGGAGGCGGCGTGAAATGAGATGAAATCCTCCAACCCCGCGCCCGCGCCAGCGGCCCAGGCGTCCACGCCGGCGAGCGTCGTGTCATAGTGGAAACCGCCGAGGGGACCGCTGTAGAGATGATTGTCGAAAAGCCCGCGCTGCGAGTTCAGCCCGTGCAGAAGCTGGCGGAGTTGGATATCTGAGATCGCCGCACCTGTGATATTCTTCACAGTGTAGGTCTGCTTCATCACATGGCGGTTGCTGTGATTGAAGGTGCCAGCCCCCGCTTCCGAGGCGCGCTTCGTGCCCATCGGCGTGCCGGTGAGCGTATCGAGCATTTCGAAGTTCTGTGTGATCCGAAGGTGTGCGTTTTCGATGACCGAGAACGCGACGGGCAGGTTGTCCGCATTGAGTCCGGTCTCCGTCAGGGGAGTGACCACGGTGAAGCTCGAGTTCGTCGGCCAATCCGGATAGAGGAACGCGGGCTGCAGCCATTCCGCCGCGACGCCCGGGCCACCGGTCACCTGGTAACCCACCGCCGCGCCCGATTCGCCGGAGAGATACTCGCGGCCCTCAAAACCCGGCGTGTTGTCGGGCAGGAAATCGGAATAGCCGTGATCTGTTAGCGTGATGTTCCAGTGCGGATTGGCGAGTGTGAGTCCCTGTCCCTCGGCGCTGAGGAGCGAGAGGAGGGCCGTGGCGGATGCAAGAACAAGCGTTTTTGTTTTCATGGGTGATGAAAGTTAAAGGATGCCTGATCGTGAGAAACTGCGGGGAGAGGGTTTTCTTGAGTGTGAGTCTGCAATTGTGGTCCAAAATGAGACGTGGTGGAAATGGGGCAATCGTAGCCGGGAATGGCGGGGATCGGGAATACTCATACCCTACAACGTCTGTCACAACTTCAGTCGGTGCGAGGGCATTTAGGATAAGAAATTTCTTATCCATGGGGAGGTTGCGTGTGACGCCAATCGGGTCACAATCGAAGCCATGATCATGAGACATCCGCCGCTCGCCACCCTGCTGGGAATCCTCTTCACTTCCATCGCGGCCCATGCGGCGACGCTGGAAGTGGACAAGGACCGCAGCCGGATCCAGGTGGACGCCAAGGCCACCGGCCACGCCTTCTCCGGCGATTTGAAAAAATACACGATCGCCGCCAGCGGGGATGCCACCACCCAGAAGCCGACGGCCTTGAGCCTGTCATGGGATTTCAACGATTTGAAAACCGCCGACGGAAAGCGGGACAAGGCGATGATCGACTGGCTCGGCGGCGGCAAGCCGAAGGGCACCTTCACCTTGCTGAAAACCTGGGATGAAACGGCAGCGGGTGGCAAAGCCGAAGGCACCCTGACGATCAACGGCGTTGCGAAAAAAGTTAGCTTTCCTTACACGCTCAAGCGCGACGGCGGGTGGACCACCCTCGATGGCAAGGTTTCGCTCGACTACCAGAATTTCAAACTCCCCATCATCCGGTCGATGGCGGTGATGACCGTCGATCCCAAGCTGGTCATCCGCTTTCATGTGGTGGGGGCTGTTCAATAACCGGATCACCCCATGACAACCGAATCCTGGTGGCGCAGACGCGCCGGTTGCGCCCGCGCGCTGATGAAGGGCTCGTTCACCCACGGCATGGGCCGGATGGACCGTGTCGAGCCGCGGATGGCAGCGGCGATGAAGGACATTCTCGCCCACCCCGGATCGCTGGTGAGGGCGGTGGTGGCTTATCTGATAGGTCTTGAAATGGGCGTCCCCGAGGAGGCCGCTAGGGCCATGGCCTGTGGCATCGAATATCTTCACACCGCATCCTTGATTTTCGACGATCTTCCCGCGATGGACGACGCCCGGCTGCGGCGGGGTGCCGCCTGCGTGCATGTGGTTCACGGCGAATCCATCGCCATGCTGGCGGCACTTGCGTTGGTCAACCGCGGCTATGCGATGATCTGGCAGGGGATCTCGCGGGCCACTCCCCAGCGGCGGATTCAGGCCGGCGAGTGGGTGGACGGACGACTCGGGTTGTGCGGGGTGATCGGCGGACAGGCCTACGACTTGAGCGGCTGGCGCGGCGATCAAACCGCGGCGGAGGTTTCCGAAGTCGCCGCCCGCAAGACCGGCGATCTGTTGCGGCTTTGCCTGGTGCTGCCGGCCATCGTCGGTCGTGGCACGGCGCGGGAAATCCAGATGTTGGATCGTCTCGCCCTCTTGCGTGGTCTCGCCTATCAGGCTGCGGACGACCTCAAGGATGTGATTTCTCCCGAAGAATCCTCGGGGAAAACCGCCGGTCGCGATCAGGAACTCGGCCGTCCGAATCTGGTCGCCGCCGAGGGATTACCCGCAGCCTTGCGCCGCTTCCGCCGCTTGAGCGATATCGGCGACAAGGTGCAGGCGGCGCTGCCGGGTTTTGCCGGCCGCTGGATGCTGTTGGAAATGCTGCGGGTGCCGACGCCGGTGTCCGAGGCGGGCGGGGAAGCGTCGAGGTTCCCGGCGGCGGTTTGACGATTTGCTAACACAAGGAAACGGGAATGAGTCTCTGGAGAATGATTTTCACCAACCTGCGCCGTCACCGCGTGCGGACAGCCATCGGTGCGACCGGGATCGCCCTCGGCGTGGCGACCATGTTGAGTGTGGTCGGTTTGTTAGGCGGAGCGGTCAAAATGTTCGAACGCATCCTGCAGAGCGACTC
>JBIPMR010000716.1:0-2967 GCA_044369025.1 Luteolibacter sp. | reverse complement strand
GACGGTGCGCGGGATCTACGAAAGTAAGAGCACTTACAGTTCCACACTCAACCTCCATGGCGGCACCCTCAAGGCTCTCACCACCACTTCCGATTACCTCAGGGTGGACAATGTCTGGATCAAGTCGGGTGGAGCGATCTTCGACAGCAACGGGCAGTCCGTCACCGTCACCAAGGACCTGCTCACGGACCTTGGTTCCACCGGTGGCGGACTGACCTTGAACGATTCAGCGATCACCAAAGGCACGCTGACCCTTTCCGGCGCGTCCATCACTTACACCGGGCCCACACTCGTCAGCGCCGGCAAACTGGTGGTTCCCTCCACGCATGCGGGCACCGGCGCGGCCACCGTCAGCGCCAACGCCACGCTGGGCGTGACCGTTTCGGGCACCAGCCAGTGGCAGCCGGCTTCGCTCGCGCTGGCCGATCCCTGCACCCTGGAATTCAACACCGTGCAGAACCCCGGCACGACCACCGCGCCGCTCCTGCCTGGGACGGCCGTGGGGCCGGTGGCCAACGTGACCATCAACGTGAAAAGCATTTCGGGTGCAGCGACGCCCGGCAACAGCTATCCGTTGGTGGGGCAAGTCAGCGCCACCAACGGTTACACGCTGGGCACGCAACCGGCGGGCGTCACCGGCCATTTGGCGGTCAGCGGCACCACGCTCGTTTATGTCGTGGATTCAGCGGCCGCACTCTGGACGGGGGCGGACGGCACCAATCCGACCTTCTGGGACATCGCCACTACCACGAACTGGGATGGCAAGACGTTGCTCAACACGCCGGCGGGCAGCTACGCCGAGGGCGACCATGTGCGTTTTGATGACACCGCCACCCCGGCTTCACCGGTTACCGTTGCGATTCAAGCTGCGGTGGCGCCCGGCAACATGACCTTCGCCAACAGCAGCAAGAATTACACCGTCACCAGCAGCGGGGCGTTCGGCATCGGCGGCAGCGCCACGCTGACCAAGACTGGCAGCGGCACGCTGACGCTCTCCAGCGCGAACAGCTACAGCGGCGGCACTTATGTTTCGGGCAGCGGCGCGCTGGCTTTGGCACATGGCAGTGCAGCCGGCAGCGGCACGATCAACTTCGCGTCCACCTCAACCAGCGCCACCATCCCCACTTTCTCGCTCAGTGGCGGCATTGACGTGACCAACCCGCTGACACTGCGTGCCGATACCGGACGGAACACCATCCACAGCCTTGGCACCGACAACACCCTCAGCGGCAACCTTACGATCACCAACAATGCCGCCAACATCGTTCTTTTGAGCAACTACGCCCCAGCAGGAACGACCTTCACGGTGGGCGGGGCCACGCCCGACAGCACCACGATTACCGCTGACACGTTTTCGAACAGCATCTCGTTCCGCTGCCAAACCTCCGGCGCCTCGGGCATCCTCAACAGCCGGATCATCGCGCCCAACGCCACGGTGGACGGCAATGTGAATGGCAATTGGACAATCCATTCGACGGCTAACAGTTGGGCTGTCACCGCCCTCTTTAACACCAGCATTCTCAAGCTGGGCGCCAATGACGCCCTCGCGACCGGGGCGGTGGTGAATCTGAACGGCACCGGTTACGTGGACCTCAATGGTTTCAACCAGACGGTCGCGGGTCTGGCCGGCAGCGGCAGCACCGGCAAGATCGCCAACCATTCGAGCACCGGCGACTCCATCCTGACCCTGGCCGGGCTGACTGCCGACCGCAACTTCATCGGCGCCATCACGGACGGCAGCAACGGCAGGATCACCTCGCTGGTGATGAATAGCAGCGGGCGCAACCAAACCCTCTCCGGCACCAACACCTACAGCGGCAATACCACCGTCAACGCCGGCACGCTCACTCTGAGCAATGCCCCGGACCCGCTCAACGCCAACACCGCCAACGATGCCTCCACCGTCACCATCGCCAGCACCGGCGCGACCCTCGATCTCACCTACACCGGCACCGACAAGGTGGACAAACTGGTCATCGGCAGCGCGGAGCAGGTCGCGGGCATCTATGGAAAAGCTGGCTCGGCCTCCCCCGTCATCGGCATCCAGCAGATCACTGGCAACGGCACGCTGACGGTAGGCGATGGCACGCCTGCCGGCTTCTCCTCGTGGATCACCGGCCCCTTCGCCAACGGCACGCTTCCGGGTGGTCAACAAGGCCCCAATGATGACTTCGACAAGGACGGCATCAGCAACCTCGTCGAATACGCGATCGCCGGCCAGGATCCGACGGTGGGTAACTCTGCCATCGGCAGCTTCAACGCGGGCACCCTCAGCTTTTTCAAGCGTCTCGACGCCACCGGGATCACCTGCGAGATCGAGAGTTCCACCCTGCTCACCGCCGGATCATGGACCACGCTGCCCAAACCGCCGGTCGTCGAAAGCGCGGGCGCGATCTCCTATAGCTTCACGCCGGGCACCCCGGTCAAAAACTTCGCCCGCCTCAAGGTGACCCTGTCGCCCTGATTCCCCACCCTCCGCGCTTGGTCTTCACTTTGAGGTCCCCGCGCGGCCGCTCAAAGTCCCCCTGATCCCTGACCTGCCGAATCTCCAGCCTGTCGCAAGATTGTGATTTCACTCAATCGTCTCGCAACTTCATCAGGGCATGACGGAAAGCCTGGCCGGTCGATATTTTCTCCACCGCTCTATGCACTGGACGTGGCCGGAATGTGAAAAAGCCTTTGGCTGGTCGCTGGAGGATTGGCTGATGTTCGGGGGCTATTCGCGAAACAAGGATGTCAGTGCCAGGAGGGTATCAAACCCGCGCCGACACGAATCTTCAATCTCGAAGCGTCTGCATGCCCGCCCCCTGACTTCTGACTTCTGACCTCTGACCTCTGACCTCTGACCTCTGACCTCTGACCTCCGGTCTCCTTGTCATCACTATGTGGACTATGCGCCCGCTCAAAAATGCTGAAATCTTTGTCGTGTTAACCCTACCCTAACTCTCAAACCCACACCAAAAGCCC
>JBIPMR010000715.1:0-2970 GCA_044369025.1 Luteolibacter sp. | reverse complement strand
GAACGGGCGCTTCACCACGCCGGATTTCGAGGGCGCGCTGTTCCATTGCTCCGGGGCCCTGGATTTCACCCGGCCCCTGCTGGAGCAATCCGGGTTTCTGGATTTCAATCTGTTTGGCGGGCATGGCAGTCCGGAAGGGAGCCATGACCGGGAATTGACGTTGCCGGGGGATCCCGGCGAGAGCCTGGTGCTCACCCGCCTGGCCGCGGCCGCCGCTGGAAAACCCAGCGGCAAGGGCGTTCTAACTTCCCGATGAGCGACCCGCACGCAGCGACCAGGCAGAGGCTGGGTTTGTCGTGAAGCCCGGAACGGTTCAGATCCCGGCGGGATCCGACATCAGTGCGCCAGTCCCGAGAACCTCGGTGCTCGCGCAGTTGCGGAGGATCCTCACCACGCCCCGTTTCGTCGCCTCGCCGCGCTTGATCGCCCTGCTGGGGTTTCTGGTGCAGGAAACCTTGGCGGGGCGGGGGGAGTCGCTCATCCAATACCGCAGCACCACCGAGGGCACTTTGATCATGGGCGAGACCGGGGGCGCCGCCACCTTCACGGCGGTGGCGGCGGTGCCCGAGCCGTCCAGCCTCGCGCTGCTCGCGCTGGGCTCCGCCGGCTTGCTCACCCGCCGCCGGCGGCCATGAGGAGTGGTGACCTTGCTGTCACCTGTTTTTCATCGCGCCGGAAGCGGGGAGGGGACGGCAAGGTTCCTGTTCCCCGGGCGCGCCGACGTCCTCGTCGGCATGGCGAATGGAAAGTGCAGAAATTGCATTGATTCGGGTATGAATGTTCTTCGGGAATCTGGGTAGCGGTCCAGTCTTCCAAGAATCTGCGGACAACCTCGTGGATCTGGGTTGCAACTTTTCAAAGTTCAGTCAACGGATTCACCGGTGCCCCAGCGATTTCCCCGCCGAATTTTCGAATCATGAACCTCTCCCCCCGTCCCGCAGCTTGGGAACCGCCGTCGTCCGGGTCGCTTTCCGCGAGTCCATAAAACCCATGGAGCCGAACAGGGACAACCAGACCGGAGGGGCGGACGACGGGGTGGTGCTCGCCGCGATCGTCGTGCTGTGGCTGCAGTTGTTTTACAGCGCGGTGCCGTTATGGCGGTTCGGTGAGTATTATGAATACGGCTGGTTTGTGCCGCCGTTGGCGGCGTTGTTTTTTTACCGGCGCTGGCGGATGCGGGATCCCGCCGGCGGGCGGGCGCTTCCGCGCGGCTGGGTGATGGTGGCGGGCGTGCTGGTTTTCCCGGTGTTGCTGGGAATCCGGGCCTTGGCGGGATTCGACGCTTCCTGGCGCCCTCCGCTGCTGCTGCAAACCCTGGTGGTGGTGCTGCTGGGCCATTGGCTGCTTTATTTGCGCGGCGGCAGGCAACTCTCGCTGGGGATGGCTCCGGTCACGATCTTCGCGCTGTCCGCCATTCCCTATCCCTACACGTTCGAGCAAGGACTGATCGCCCGCCTCACGGACGGGGTGGTGCACGCGTCGGCCGGGTTGTTCAACTTTCTGGGACGGCCGGTGGAAATACTGGGGACCAAGCTGGCCTCGTTGGGAACCGAGGTCGACGTGAACGATGGCTGCAGCGGCATCCGCTCGCTGCAAAGCCTGCTGATGGCGGGCTTGTTTTTCGGCGAGCTTTTTCTATTAAACCTGCGGCAGCGGTTGGCGCTGCTCGCCTTCACCGCAGTGGTGGTGGTGGGCGTGAACATGGGCCGGGTGATGACCCTGGCGCGGATCCGGTTCGACGAGGGCGAGCAGGCGTTTGAGGCGGCCCACGACTCGGTGGGGCAGGTCGCGTTTCTGGTCAGCGCGGCGTTGCTTTTCATCGCCGCGCGCGGCTTGCTCAGTACCCAGGATGGCCGGCGCAAGCTCGTCCGCCGCATCCCGCAGAACGTTTCATGACCCTCAAATCCCTGCCACACCGGAGCCGCCTTGGCTGGCTGGCGATGCTCGCCATTCCGCTTGCCGCCGTGGCGGCGGAGGGGCTCGGCTGGTGGTGGATGCGTCCGCCGGCGGATCCGGCCGGCGTGCGCTTGCTCGCCTACACCTTCCCGAGCGGCCGCTACGGCTGTGTCGCCAGGCCGGTCGCGGAGCAAATCGCGGACATGCTCCACTGCGACCACGGCCAGACCGGTGCGATCCAGGCGGGGGCCGGGCGGATGATCGACGTGAATTATTTCGAGTGGGATGACACCGACGCGACCGGCCTGGCGGATGCTTTCGGCCATGCGCCGGATATCTGCATGGGCAATGCCGGGATGAAAGTGGAGCAATTCCTGCCGAACCGCAGCCATCGGCTCGGTGACGCGGAATTGATCTTCGACAGCACCTTGTTCCGCGAGAAGTCCGGCGCGCCGCTGTATATTTTCAAGCTGTCATGGGCGGAGGGGATGGAGGGCGTCAACCTGCTGCGGGCCGGCCCCAAAAGTCAGGAATACCGCCAGTTCAAGTTCAAGGCGGTGGCCCGCCGATGGCGGCCGCGTTATGCCCGCGTCCTGATGCTCGGCGTCTTCGGCGCGGCCAGCGAGGAGGAGGCGTGGAAACTCGCCCGCCTCAACGTGCTGGAGGAACTCCAACTGGTCACCCAACCCCACCGCCCTTGAAGCTCGTCAGGCTTGCTTTTGCGTGACGTTTCCCCGAATCATTTTAGTCAATTCCGATGTCACTGAAAGATCCCCAGAAATCGTCGCGGAATTCCCGCAGCTCCCGCAGGCCGCGAGGTCGGGACGGGAGTTCTTATGAACGAGTCCTGCGGCAAATGCGGCTCATGCGTTGGATCAGGATCGGCCTGCTGGGGCTGCTCGGGCTGCTGCTCGCCGGGGTGTGGCCGGTTTACCTCGGCTTTCGCAAATGGAATCTCGGGCGGGGGCAGCAGATCGCCCGGGAGGCGCTGGCGGCGGGGGACTTTTCCGAAGCCCGGCGGCGGGCGCAGCTGATCCTCCGCGAGGATCCGACCAACTCCGGGATGCTCAAAAT
>JBIPMR010000001.1:0-30353 GCA_044369025.1 Luteolibacter sp. | reverse complement strand
TCGGCCAAATTCGCGACAGAAAATGCTCCGATTTCCAACGGATTTCCAACTTTTTGACCGTATAGGACGGTCAACTATGCGATGCACTAAAAAATCACCAACCCAGAATACCCCATGATTACGCACAAAGACGCACAATCGGTCGCGACGGACCAGATGGCGGAGGGGTATGGACTCCGGTGTCTGATGCTGTATTACTTATAATCATGGGCATTGGTACGTGTTGGTTGTTTGCCGGTAGGGCAGGGCGATACCTGACGACACGGCGGTTTTCATGGAATTCTCATGGAATCTGGGAATTCTGTCGCGGATTTCGAGTGGATTTGAACCCCGACAAAATCACGCCGCCGCCCGGAAATCCGGGAGGCGGTATGTCTGGTCAGGTTCTTCTTCATCCGTCACACATCTGCCAGATTGGTGAGTCTGATCAAGGTCGTTTTTCTTCATTGTAGCTTTCCAATTCTTGCGGGGGGCTCTGAAGGCTATTTTGAATTATTCATCGTCTGTTCTGATCTGCATGGGTGTTGCTCTAAAATTAGGAGTTTCAAAAATCCCGATGTCGTCGGCCCCATAAATGCTACACGTATTGCCCTGGCCTCATACCAACCTTCCCGATTGCGCTAGCCGCATGAATTCGCCCCCGGGTTTATGACAACCGCCGCTGAGAATTCTCCTTGAATTCCAGCTCCGGACTGCCAATCTCGCTCCCGACATCGCGAGAGTCTGTGTGACGAGCACGGACCAGCAACCTAGCAGAGACGCCAAGGTGCTACCGGATCGAAAGATCCGGCATGTGGGGAGGGACCAGACAAACCCTCTCAACAAGAGTCTCACCGGAATTTTCCGACGCCCGTGCTGATGTTATCAGGACGGGCGTTTTGTTTTTCCGGGTATCGCGATGTCGTGAATCCAAACCACGACATCCCCATGAATCAAATCGCAGCGCCCGTCATTTCCCGCCGTCAGAAGACCGCGGGAGCCAACCACCATCTCTGGAACAACAACGGCACCTGGTGGCTGCACTGCACCATCCACCTGCCGGACGGCACCGCCGAGCGGGTCCGCGTGAATCTCAAGACGGACGATCCATCGAGCGCCCGCCTCCGCCGCGACTCCGTCCTTGCGGGCTGTTGCTTCTAAAACAACCGCATCCCCCGATGACCCTAATCCGGAAAAAAAACCGATAAAAAATTAGGCCACCCCTCCATTTGTCCCACCCCCCGTGGTAAAAATGACTGTAACAACCGACTGAACCACGACCCCACAGCACCATGAGCAAGAAATCTGACCAAGTCACACCCATCACCGCATCCTTCCGCCCCAGCTCCTACTGGGAGGACAATGATCCGCTGGCGGCCATCCTCCGAAACGTCAAGGGAGCCAATCGACGCCAGATAATCACCGACTACTGGAATGCCGGCCGAATCGAGGATCTCGACCCGGACCTGCTCTCCGACGAAACCGTCCCCGAGCTGCGTCAGTTTCTTGAACGGCTGCATCCATCGTTCATGGGTGGTGAATACCTGCCGACCCTCCTCCCTGCCGAGGTGGAAATCGCCCGCATCTCACTGCAGTCGACCACTTTTGACGTGATCAGCATCCGCGCCCACCGCGAGCCAGGCAGCGAACTCATCCACTACCGGATCGAGGATGAATACGACACCCACTTCGAGTTTGAGCCAACGACATCGGCCGCTCCGCTCACCCACGACGAGCTGGTCGCGTTCATCGATGGTGTGGATGGCGGGACTGGGGGCGGCCTGGCCCTCTGTTATAACGAGATGAACTACGAATGCAGCAGTGACGCCGAATCGCTGCGCAATTTCACAACGGTCAGCTCCCTGTTCTACCCGGATATTGAAGACCATTACGAAGCAGTGTTCGACCGGTGGGTGGAGGAAAAACAGGAACCCTGTGACGAGGGGGACGGGGACGAAAAAGAGAAATGACCCGGGGAGCATCGCCGCCCTCCTGCACCGCCTCAATGAGCTCCAAACCGGTGCGCGGATCGCACTAGCTTAATCCTCTCTCCACAAAAACTGAAATGCCACCTGTTCACACAAAGCAAGAGATCCTCCGCCTCGCATCTGACCCGACGACCCCTGCTGAGACGCTTACCCAGCTTGCCGAATCCTCAGGCACCGCGGTTGGTTATCAACTCGCGATCAATCCCAACACACCCGAGCCATCGTTGCGCCTGCTTTGGGCTTCTCATCCGCTCGCGGTCCTCGAGAATCCCATCCTTGCCTACCGCGCTCTCACCACCAGCGACAGGTTCCACAAACTCCTGCCAGGAGAAGTCAAACTCGCCCTCTACGACGCGCTTCGCAGGGAGAAGCGTCACCAGGAACTGGAGGCATACCTGCCGGAGGACGACCGCTGCGAGTGGCTGCGCTACCATCAGGACACCAAAGACGCCGATAAGCTGCCGTCCGACTTGTTGGACAGCATTCACCGCCACTTGGCGACCGACTCATCGGTCAAGGTCCGGAAGGCCATGCTCGATCGCCTGCCCGCCAAAAAACTCCATCTCTTTGCGACCGATCCTGATATCGACGTCCGTAAGCGACTGGCAAGCAAAACGCAGCACCGATATTACTATGACGACAGTATCGGAATGTATGACACATCGATCGACATCCTTTGCCGCGATCCTGACGAGTCGGTGCGGGCAATTGTCGCCGCTACTACCTCCCTCACCGCATCCGCACACGAGACGCTCGCCGGCGATTCGTCCTTTGCCGTGAAAGAGATTTTAGCATCAGAAGGAGGCTGCCGAAATCTGAGTGAAGTGGGCTGGCGGATGCTGGTTTCAAACGGCGAATCGCTGTGCTTGTCGGTTGCAAGCAACCGGGCCTGTCCTGAATCCGTCCGGCTTGATCTGACCGGCCACCCCGAAGCCGAAGTCCGTGCTGAGGCGTGGGCCATGTTCGACTTCAAAACCAGCATATTGGCGGACAAACTCGCCGAAAAACTGGAGACCCTCCTCTGCGACCCATTCCTTGAGGCGGATCGATCCGTGCTCGCAGGCAATCCGTCCATTAATCCGGCTATCGTATCACGCCTCATGGGCTGCTCCGCGACGGTCACCCGCGTTCTGGCATCCAACAAAAATATCACAGAAAACGACCGGGCGGTACTCCTGCAAAATGGAGATTACAAAACCGCTGCTAACGCGGTCTGCCACACCAATTCGGGCGTGTTGATGCGCCTCGGCGCCAGACACGAAAGTCCGGAGGTCCGTGCGGCGGTCGCTGGACGAGTTGGTCCCTGTGCCATCAGGTTACGATTTATTTTGGCGACCGACCCGAGCTTGAAAGTCCGCGAGGCGGTCCATTCATACCTCACCCGAAGAGTTCAAAATTTCGAGGGCACAAACATCACCCAGACGCTGGTGATCCTCTCGCGCGACCCCATCGCCAGGATGCGTGCAGCCGTCGTACTAGACCGCCGATTGCCAAAAAAGGAGATCACTCGCCTGAGTGAAGATCCATCGGTCCGCGTCCGCCTCAAGGTGCTTGAGCGCGAAAGCTGGAGTCCAACGAGCCATTACGGACTGCTGGACCACAAAAGCGAAAAAGTCCGGTACCTTGCGGCCAAGCTGTTGCTGCAGTCATGGGGCCAAGGCGCTTGGCACGATAAACCACGTTCAGGGTTTGATCGCATGGCCGCCTCTGACGTTTCGACGCGGATACGCCGAGTGGCCGCCGAGTCAGGACATGCCTCGGTGGCAATACTCCGGAAACTCATCAGCGACAAAACCCCGGAGGTCCAAAGATCACTCGTGGAAAGAAGACTGCCACAAACCAAGACGGAGCTGGATCGTTGGCTAGGCCCGCGCGTGGCGCGACCGTTGAAGTTGTTGGAAGCCGCTAGAAACCCTTACTGCCGCGCGGTGGCGGTCAGCTCCCGCATGGCCGGAAAAAGGCGTTTATTGAGGATGGAATCCGACCCCTGCTGGTTCGTCCGTGCGATCTTGGCTAAAAACGGCCATGATCTCGATAACGAGGCTCTCCAGCGGCTCGCCGCAGACATAGTCTCCGCCCAAGCGCTGATTCGTCACCCAAGCTCCAGCACGACATCACACCTACCTGGGCGCGTGCCCCGAATGACGCGCCGCCAGCGGAGGAGGAGTGACGAACACAAATCCTGCTGTTAAAGGTCTCTTGTGACTTCCGCCGAATACCGCCAAGCCATCGACGCGCTGCCCTTCGGCAAGCGGCTTCCCGGTGCGGTGTATCTCATCGATCCCGGCGAGGACCTGCGGATCCCCTCGCTGCTCCGGATCACCGTGGCCGAGCTGCGGAAGCGTCTGGTAATCGGGCCAGAGTTCAACCTGTTGAAATTCCACACGGCTTCCCCGAAGATCTCGTTCCTCGCTTATCCGGATTTCGAAAAGGACCCGCATCCGGCCTTGAAGGAGGCGGTCATCGTCGATCTGGTCATCAGCAAAACCCGCCGCGACGATTACCGGACCCGCGCCAATCCGCCGGTCCTGCACCGGAAGGAGACCTTCCTGCCGCCGGAACACCCGCTGCAAGGCAAGTTCGCCAAGCTCACCCGGCAGGAGGAGGAGGCCGGCCTGCTCGACGACACCGCCCGCATCGGTTTCCGCATCAACTGGGAGCGAACCCTGGCGGAAAAGGGTTTCGGCTTCAAAGGGCATCGTCTCGTTGAGACAGGGCAGGGGACACCCGCATCCGAAGCCACGCCGAAGCGGAAAATCCACCGCCACAAGACCGCCCTCGTTCGCCGCGAGATTTCCAAACCCGTCAAAACCCTGCTGGAACTCGGTCAGCTCCGGCGCGGGGAATCGTTCTTCGATTACGGATGCGGCCATGGTGGAGACGTCCTCGCCATCGAAAAGCTCGGCCACAAATCATGCGGCTGGGATCCGGTTCATGCGCCGGAAGTTGCAAAACAGGCCGCCGACGTTGTGAATCTCGGCTTCGTCCTCAACGTCATCGAGGATCCGGCCGAACGGGTGGATGCCTTAGTCGATGCATGGAAGTACGCACAGCGGGCGTTGCTTGTCTCCACACTCATCGCCGGGCAGGAAGCCTATGATGATATTCTCACATTCGGCGACGGGGTGCTTACCCGTCGCGACACCTTCCAGAAATTCTTCGAACCAGCCGAAATCCAAGCCCTACTCGAAGACACCTTGCACACCGAAGCTGTGCCGGTCGGCCTCGGCATCTATTTGGTCTTCCGCGACACGGCGGAACTCCACGACTTTCTCGCCTCTCGCGCCCGCCGCTTCATCGACTGGGAATCACTCTCACGCCGACTCGGCCTGCTCAAGGCGCTCCGGGCGAAACGCGATCCCTACGACACCCACCGCGAACTGCTGGATGAATTCTGGGAATCCGTGCTCGTCCTCGGCCGCATCCCGCGTGACGAGGAGTTCGACCGGCTCGTGGAAGTCCGCCAAGCCTGCGGCTCCTTGCCCCGTGCGCTCCAGCTCTTCATTGACCGCTTCGGCGAGCCCACCTTCACCGCCGCCCGCCAGCGGCGGAAAGAAGACCTCCTCGTCTTCGTCGCCGCCGCCCAGCTCCGCCGCAAAATCCCCTTCAACCAACTCTCCCTCCGCCTCCAGCGCGACCTCCGCTCCTTCTTCGGCAGCTACGCCAATGCCGAGGAAAAGGCCCGCGAACTCATGTTTGCCGCCGGCGACGAGGACGAACTGGAAATCGCCGTCGCTCAGCTCGATTTCGGCTACTTCGACACCCGGGAAGGCCACTTCACCATCCACCGCGATCTTCTCGACGAACTCCCGGTCATCCTACGCATCTATGTCGAGTGCGCCGCCCGGCTCTATGGCAACCCGCGCGAAGCCGACCTCATCAAAATCCATCTGCACTCCCGCAAGCTCACCTTCCACTACTACCGGGACTTCGACAAAGACCCACTCCCCGAGCTGCTTACCCGCATCAAGATCGACCTCAAGCGACTCTTTGTTTCCGTGATCGACCATACTACCGGTCCCGAGCACCAGCTCCTGTTTTTCAAGGAGCGCTTCCTCTCCAAGGATCATCCGGACCGCCCGAAGATGGACCGCTTCAGCGCCAAGATCCGCAAACTCGGCTTGCGCGACGAAACCATCGGCTACGGGCCAACCAAGGAAAAGTGGGAGGCCTGGAATCATAAACGACAAAGAGGTCAGCCCGACAAGTAGACCGGCGGGCAGCGCGGTCGGAAGTTGTTCAACAAAGACCCGATCGGCGGCGTCTCTCGCGAATCACATAGACTATTGGTCGGGAGAGTCGATGCCATAGAGGCTTTCCCCACTCAGCCATTTCTTGCCGTCCAAGGGAGCCGCTCCAAATTGATTCGTCAGCTTTTCAAAAATCACTGCCCATTCCTCCCGAAGCATGTCAACCTCTTCCCGCGCGTCCATCCAGTCGTCGTTACTGCTATCTAGTTCAAGTTCTGCGATGATCTCCAGCGGGCGATCAAAAAACGTGTTCCCCTCGAAGAAAATCACCAATTTTTTCTCCCCATTGTTGCTGGATGGGACTGTGATGAAGGACAAAAAGCTCCAGTAGTCCCATACTCCGGCAGGTTTTGAGGCTTCCCAACAATCCAATGCGGTTTCGCTGGGCGGGTTACCGAGGGATAGGGAGCCTTCCAGACCGGAGATCCCGATAAAGACCGAAGGTCGAAGCCGGAGATAGCCGTCTTGGCTTGCCGAATGGCTCCAACTGTCAATCTCGCTCGGGAATAGCTTCTCCAATTGTATACCGAAATCATCCGGTTTAAACACGATGCGTTCCTCAGTCGTCATGCTGTCATCGGGCGCATACCAGGGAGGCAGCTTCAGTCGCTTTCTTGCTGCGGCAGCCCTGTAAAGTAGCCTTGTGAAACCCGTCTGGACACGATCACTTTTCAGGAAGTTAGTGAAGACCAATTGGTCACTCTCGTCCAAGGAACCGTAATATTCGGCAAACGAGGCTAAGTTGTAGCCGGAAAAATACGCTTCAAGACCTACCAGATCCGCCACATCACTTGAAAATTCGGCGACCTTGGAGGGATCGACGGCCCCTGCAGGGGCAAAAAAAAGAATATCTAGAAGCGGGAACAGATCTGAGTGCTTTCGAATACCGGGCAATTTTTCAATACTCGAGCTTGTTGGCTCGTCCGCAAATAACTGGTTCAGTCGGCTTTCGTCGAGAGCGATGGCGATTCCCGAGGGCAAGGTTGGCATCTTATTTTATTTTTTGTTGGGCGGATTCCAAAGACGGTTTCTCTTAGACGGTTAGCCCATGATTCGCAACCTCAATCATCTGCGTTTCCGATTGAAAAGTTCCAGATCGTAAGGAACCGCGCGTTTGCAGTAACCGAATCTAGATTGTCAGATCTTACATCGCTATTCCCTAGCGCCTACCTTAGACCATAAACTCTCTCTGCAATCCCATTCCAATCCACCTCCGGCGTCAGATGGCACCAGCTCAGTCGGATCGCTTCATTCGCCTCGTCATCGCTGTAGCCCATCGCCTTGATGACATGGCTCGGCGTGTAGCTGCTGGACGTGCAGGCGGAGCCGTTGGAAATCGCCACCAAGTCTTTGAGTGCCACGATCAGAGCCTCCGAGTCGATCCCCGGAAACGCGAGGTTCAGCACGTGATCCATGGTTTCCTCCGGCCTGCCGTGGACGCGCGGGGAGAGCGATGAAAATGCGACCAGCGCCGCGTCCTTGATCTTGCGGCAATGCTTGCGGCGCTTCTCATGTTGCTTGAGTGCGACTTCCGCAGCCATGCCCAACGCGGCTACATGTGCCACCGGGAGGGTGCCGGGGCGTAGGCCACGTTCCTGGCCGCCACCGTAGAAGAGCGGCTTGAGTGGTGGACGGTCGTAGCCTCGCCGGCGGAGGATCAAAGCGCCGATGCCTTTAGGCGCGTAAATCTTGTGTCCGCTCACTGAAATCAGATCAATTCGACCATGACGTAATGGCTCGATGTCCTTCCCGAAGGCTTGGGCTGCATCGGTGTGAAAGTAGGTGTCATGCCCTTCGAGCACGGCGGCGATTTCTTCAATCGGCTGCCGCACCCCAGTTTCGTTGTTCGACGCCATGATCGAAACCAGCAAGGTATCCGGTCGGAGCGCTTGCCTGAGCTGGTCCAGGTCCACCCGTCCTTGTTCATCCGAATCCAACCAAGTCACTTCGAAACCCTGCTTTTCCAACGCCTCCAGCGGCTCAATCACCGCCTTGTGTTCCAGCCGCGTGCCGATCAGGTGCAGCCTGCCTTGCTCCCTTCCGTAGTCCGCCAGTCCGAGAATGGCCAGGTTGTTGGACTCAGTCGCACCGCTAGTGAAAATCACTTCATCGCGTTTCGCACCCACCACGGCGGCCACTTGGTCGCGGGCTTTCTGGACCGCTTGCTTGGCGCGGGATCCAAACTCATGGGTCCGGCTCCCTTCGTTGCCAAATTCCTCCGTGAGATAACGAAACAGCACTTCCTTGACCTCCGGGTCGAGAGGGGTCGTTGCGTTGCAATCGAGATAAATGGGCGACATCAGATCGGTTGACTGAAAATTTTCAGAAATTTTGTTTGCTAAACGCCGATCATTTTTTTAACAAACAGAAGTTCTTGGCGAAACATTACGTCACAGACAGAATCCCAAAGCCGCTCACAGTGCAACGTCAAAAAGCATCGCCCTACGCTTCCCTCATCGCCGCCGCCACAGGCGCGCCGGAAGGCAGGCTCGCGCTGCTTGAGAATCTGATGCGGGACGAAATTTTCCACAGCACCCTCGATTGGCAGAGCGCCGAAGAACTCGCAGAGGGGGCACGGCGCGCTCATGATCTCTATCGCTCCGCCCCCGCCTATTACGACGGACTCTTGATCCTCCAGCGTGCCGAGTTCCGCCTCGCAAAACTCGAAAGCAGCCTCCGAAAAGCCCGGGATTCCGGTGACACTGCGAAAACCACCGACCTCGAAACCCAGGTGCAGCTCGCCCGTGAATCCGCCCGCACCTCCCGCGAGGCCATTCCCCGCCTTGAAGGCTTCTACCAACTCTCCTGACTCCCCCACGCCATGGACACTGAACCTACCCTCAGCTTTCCCGTCATCCGCGGTCTTCAAGCACGGCGCGAATACTACGTCGCAATGTGGAGCCTGCGCATGATGCGCCAGATTTCCATCTTCAATGAGGACGAACTCCCGCCGGAACTCCGCGCGCAGCGCATCCTCAATAAGGGCCGCATCCCGGAAATCGCCGGCTACATCCTCGACAACCCCGACGACTACGTCTTCTCCGCGCTTACTGTCTCCATCGACTCGCATGTCGAATTCGAGGCCTTGGGCGCTCAGGATAAACTTGGCATCCTCAAAGTGCCCATGGATGCCAAGTTCATCATCAATGATGGCCAGCACCGCCGCGCCGCCATCATCTCCGCACTTGAGCAGCGCCCGGAACTCGCCCACGAGACCATCGCCGTCGTATTCTTCCTCGATATTGGCTTGGAGCGCTGCCAGCAGATGTTCGCGGACCTCAACCGGCACGCGATCCGCCCCAGCCGTTCCATCGGCCTGCTTTACGATCACCGCAACGACAAGGCGAAGCTCGCCAAGCTCGTCATCCTCAAGTCCCGCTTCTTCAAGGAAATCGTGGACATGGAGAAATCCTCGCTCGCTCCGCGTTCGCGCAAGCTCTTCACCCTTTCCGCCTTCTACAATGCCTGCGCCGACCTCGTCGAAGGCCTCGCCACCGGCAATCTCAACGATGACGCCAAACTCGCACGCGACTTCTGGGAGGAAGTCGCCTCTCACTTCCCGGCTTGGACGCAGGTCAAGGATGGCCGCATGCCGGCCAGTGAGGTCCGCGAAGGATTCATCCACTCCCACGGCATCGCACTTCAAGCAATCGGCAAGGCGGGTAACGCCTTGTTGAAAGATCATCCCAAGGATTGGAAAACCAAACTCGCCGCCCTCGGAAAAATCAATTGGTCCCGCACCAACGCCAAGGTCTGGGAAGGCCGCGCTCTCATCGGCGGCAAGGTCTCGAAGGTCACCACCAACGTTATCCTCACCACCAACGTCATCAAGCAGGCGCTCGGCCTTCCCTTGGCGGATGACGAGAAGAGGGTGGAAACCGC
Source organism: Luteolibacter sp. (assembly GCA_044369025.1). GTDB lineage: Bacteria > Verrucomicrobiota > Verrucomicrobiia > Verrucomicrobiales > Akkermansiaceae > Luteolibacter. Next base: position 20,254 of record JBIPMR010000001.1, on the reverse strand, counting down.
ATCGCGCCAGCGGGACCGGAACTGACCCCCGCTCGCCCCTCGAACCCACATGCCGGTATGGCAATTCAAACGCCGCTAACCCTCCTCTACCATGAATCCCGAACGAATCATCAACCTACAAGTCCAGTTCGACCACTTGGCGCAAACTCACCCGGAAGAATCCGCGCTGGAGTTCTGGTTCGCCCGGGACCTCCAGGAACCCCTTGGCTACGCCCGCTGGGAAAACTTCATGACTGCGATTCAGCGGGCCATCGAATCTTGTAAAACAACGGGTTATGATCCCGACCATCATTTTCGTGGCGTCACGAAATTGATCACCCACGGCAAGGGAGGCCAGCGCCCTGTCGAGGATTTCATGCTCACCCGCTATGCCTGCTATCTGGTCGCCCAGAATGGCGATCCACGGAAAGAGCCGATTGCCTTTGCCCAGAGCTATTTCGCCCTGCAGACCCGCAGGCAGGAACTCATCGAAGAGCGGATCCAACTGATCGGACGCCTTGAAGCGCGGGACAAGCTGCGCGCTTCGGAAAAGGCCTTGTCCGATAATATCTTCGAACGCGGGGTGGACGATGCCGGCTTCGGGCGCATCCGTTCCAAAGGCGATGCCGCCTTGTTCGGGGGGAATACCACCCAGGCGATGAAAGACAAATTCGGCATCACCCAGACCCGTCCTCTGGCCGACTTCCTCCCCACCCTGACGATTGCCGCCAAAAACCTGGCCACGGAAATGACCAATCACAATGTCAGGCAGGCCGATTTACAGGGAGAACCCTCCATTACCCGCGAACACATTCAGAACAATCACAGCGTCCGGGAAATGCTCGGCCAGCGGGGCATCAAACCGGAACAACTTCCTCCCGAAGAGGACATCAAGAAACTCGAACGTCGCGTGAAGACCGAAGAAAAAAAGATCGAATCCAAATCCGGTCGACTTCCGAAGGATTGACCATCCAGGCTGCCATCAAGCCACATCACTTTCAGCATCTCAGCTTTTCAGAATTTCAGCTTCTACCTATCCCATGTCCTCCAAAATCAAAACACCTCCCGCGTCATCCGCTTCGCTCCCGGTTGATGCGCCAGTGGCTATCAGAGTATCCGCTTTCAACGACCTTGGATTCCAACCCACGATCGATCTGCTGTGTGAAGAGATCCAAGAACTCTACATGGCTGACGAAGTCCCGTGGATTCTTGGCTATTCCGGTGGCAAGGATTCCACGGCGACACTGCAACTCGTATGGACAGCACTTGCGGGAATTCCAGCAGATCAGCGCACCAAGATCGTCCATGTCATTTCAACCGACACCTTGGTTGAAAATCCGGTTGTCGCCGCTTGGGTGTCCAAGTCACTTGCGATTATGAATTCGGCGGCAGCGGACCAAGGACTTCCGATCAAGACCCACCGCCTCACTCCTGACGTATCGAGCACGTTTTGGGTGAACCTCATTGGGCGAGGATACCCCGCTCCACGAAACAAATTCCGCTGGTGTACCGAGCGGCTTAAAATCCGACCTTCGAATACTTTCATCAACAAAATGGTGAAATCGAGTGGAGAAGCCATTTTGGTATTGGGGACTCGCAAAGCGGAGAGCACCCGACGCGCAGCCAACATGAAGAAACACGAGAAGGGTCGTGTTCGTGAGCGTCTCAGCCCGAACTCAAGCCTTCCCGGATCGCTAGTCTATTCTCCAATTGAAGATTGGACCAATGACGATGTCTGGTTCTGCTTGATGCAGCAGAAGAATCCATGGGGATATAATAACCGCGATCTATTAGGGATGTATGCCGGTGCCTCGGCGGATGGTGAGTGTCCACTCGTAGTTGATTCCTCCACGCCAAGCTGCGGGGATTCGCGTTTTGGTTGTTGGGTCTGCACTTTGGTGGAACAGGACAAGTCGATGACCGCGATGATCCAGAATGACGCGGAAAAGGAATGGATGATGCCGCTTCTCGATCTGAGAAACGACCTGGATTTCCGCGGTAAGGGCTTGGACGGTGACCCGGATAGCACCGACCGACATCTCCGCGATTTCCGTCGCATGACCGGAGCGGTCAATATCATGGGGAATGGCGAACCCATTCCCGGGCCATATACCCAAATCAATCGTGAGCAGTGGCTAACAAAACTACTCAAAGCTCAAACGGAGGTTCGGAAGCGTGGCCCGGAGGATATGAGAAACATCGAGCTGATCACGCTCGAAGAGTTGCAGGAGATCCGCCGCATTTGGGTGGTGGACAAACACGAACTGGAGGATTCATTGCCGGGAATCTATCAAGCTGCAACGGGCGATCCCTACCCGGGTGCAACCCTGGATGATGACTTGGTCCTCGGCGCCTCGGAAATGACCCAACTCGCTGCGATTTGCGACGGGGATCGGCTCCACTACGAACTGTCTCGTGAGCTACTCAGTCTGACCCGCCAGCAGCGGAACGCAGCCCGCCGCGCAGGACTCTTTGAAAAACTTGAGAAGACGTTCAGCAAGCACTTCTACGACGACGAAGCTGACGCCCTAAGCCGCGCTCGCGGTATCGTGGGTGAGCGCGAACGCCGCCGTGAGAACAACTCGATGTTAGCGGGAACCCAGGACTTATCCACCTCCCAAGACACCCCATTTACCCAGATATGACTCTCGATTATTTATGCCTTGAAAACTTTGGTGCCTACTGTGGGCGTCAGGAAGCTCATCTGACGCCGGAAGAAGGCCGGCCCGTCATTCTGTTTGGCGGGATGAACGGCGGCGGCAAGACCACCTTGCTCGACGCCATGCAGCTCGCGCTCTACGGCTCCAAGGCCAAGCTCTCGAACCGTGGCCGCATGGGGTACCGCGACTACCTGCGGGACTGCATCAACCGCAACGCCGATCCCGGCGAAGGGGCCGGCGTCGTCCTTCGTTTCCGCCGGACCGTGGAAGGCAAGGTCAGCCACTTCGAGCTTCAACGCACCTGGCGCATGGGCGTCAAAGGGATTGAAGAAACCCTGCGGGTGCTGCGCGACGGCGAGCGCGACGACCTCTTCACCGATCACTGGGACGAAGTCATCGACTCCTATCTGCCGGTGGGCATTTCCAATCTGTTCTTCTTCGACGGCGAGCAAATCAAGGATCTCGCCGAGGGCGAGAATTCCGCGGCGATCCTCGGCACGGCGATCAGCTCCTTGCTCGGCTTGGATCTGGTGGACCGGCTGGAAGGTGATCTGCGCGTCTTCGAGCGCCGCAAGAAGACCGAAGGCCTCGATCCCGAGGCGGCCCGCCTGCTGGAGATTGCGCAGGCCGAAGTCGAGCACCTCGACCGCGAGCAGGAGCGCCTGGCCATGGAAAGCGGAGCCCTGGTCAACGAGGCCGGACGCCTCGGCAAGGACCTCAAGGAACGCGAAGCCAGTTTCCGTTCCGAAGGCGGCGACCTCTTCCTCCGCCGCAAGGAGTTCGAAACCGAACAAGCCGCCCTCAAAAAGGACTTGGCCGATGCGGAGTCGCGTTTGAGGGAACTCGCCGCCGGGCCGCTGCCGATGCTGATGGTGGACCATCTGCTTGCCGAAGTGGAAACCCAGGCCCGCAAGGAAACCGAGACCCGTCACAATCAATTGCTGGTGGAAGCCATGGAGGAGCGCGACGAAGCTTTGCTGGTCATTCTCGAATCGGAAAAGCTCGCCGCCGCCGCCATCAAAAGGGTCTCCCGGGAGCTGGCGATGGACCGCAAATACCGCCTGGGCCTCGCCTCAGAGCCACTCTTGCTCGACGCCGATCCGCATTTCCCCGCGCAAGTGGCCCATCTCCGCGCCAAGGTTCTGCCTGACGCCGTGCAGGCTTCCCGCGAGCTACTCGTCGTGATCCGCGATCTGGACGAGAAGATCGCCCGCCTGGATGGCGAGTTGGGACGTGTGCCGGAAGAGGACCGCATCGCCGGGTTCCAGAAGGAACTGGATCATGCCCGACGACTGCACGCCGAGAAGATGGCGGAGCTGGATTCCCTGCAAATCCGCCGCGATGTGATGACCCGCCAACGCAACGAAGCGGAGGCCCGGCTTGACCGCTTCGGCGACCGCGACATCGATGCCAAAGTGGCCGAGGATGACCGCCAGCGTATGCTCAAGCACTCGAAGCGGGTGCGTGAAACCTTGGGCAAGTTCCGCACCGAGGTGATCCGCCGCCATGTTTCGAACATGGAGGCCCTGATGCTGGAAGCCTTCCGCACGCTCCTCCGCAAGAGCGACCTGGTCCACGGTCTCACCATCGATCCCGAGACCTTCCAAATCACGCTGACCGGCCGGGGAAACCAACCCTTACCGTTCGACCGATTGTCCGCGGGCGAACGTCAGCTGTTGGCGACGGCCTTGCTGTGGGGCCTTGCCCGCGCTTCCGGCCGGCCAGTTCCGACAATCATCGACACGCCACTGGGCCGTCTCGATTCGTCCCACCGCCGTCACTTGGTGGAACGCTACTTCCCCTTTGCCTCACACCAGGTCATCTTGCTCTCCACCGACGAGGAAATCGTGGGCAACTATCACAAGTCCCTCGCACCGTTTATCGCCCGCCACTACCGCCTCGCCCACGATGAGGCTCTTGGCCAAACTCACATTGAACCCGGATACTTTGCAGCCCATGAACCCACCCGTTGAAACAGTTCGAATCAGTTCCCGAAGTCGGGAAGTCCTCATCAAGATCAAGCGTCGCCTTGGAATTGAGCGATGGAACGAAATTTGCCGGGTAGCGCTGTGCCGCTCATTAGCCAACCCAACCAAGCCATCGAAACCTAAGGGCGGCTGGGATTCTGCGATCGAAATCGAGTGGAAAACATTCGCCGGAGAGCAATCCGAATACTTTACGGCTCTGACCATCATCAGAGCAGAAAACGACAAGGTTGATTCCGAAATGAAGGAGCTGCTAAGTGATTACTTCCGCGCTCACATTGAGAGAGGGATCCAAAGCCTTCAAAACGTTAAAAACTTTGAAGATTACGTGAATCTTGAGGAGACCGCTAATTAAACCGAGCTAGATTGTGAGGTCGAGATCGGGAGAGGTCAAAGTTGCATTCTGGCCTTGGTGACTTTGTATGAAAGCAAGAACGCCATCAAGATCGATTGCTCGATCTTTGAAAAAGTCCCTCATGATGGAAAGGCCTCCATTTGCGTATTCTTGGAATAACAAGACCCTCTGATCCTCGCCCTCTGATGAGCCGTCCAACATTTGTGAGTCGCCAGCCTCAACTAAGCCCATCAGGTAGAGAATGCCCGGCCAGGATGACGAATTTCCAAAAGTAGCTTGATCGATTCCCTTTCCCGTTTCAACTGCCCGAAGCGTCTCACGTCTTCTTGCCTGCATACCAATCTGTGCGGCAAAGAGAAGTAGTCTCCAGATCTCTTTGAAAAGCCCAACACGACTGCTGATCAATTCCTCAATCAGCTCCTCTTTATCGGAGGCTCTCATAATTCTCTTCATCCCAATTGTTTGAGCGCGTTTCATTTTGAATGGTTCGTTTGATACGATCCCGTAAGTCTTGTCCGAGTTAATAGTAAATCTGCTGTTCTCCCTTTTGTCTGATCGTTGGCTCTGTGCTGAGTATCTCTTAAGTTCGGTTTCAAGAACGTGGACAGGTGTTGGACTGTTGAACCGATACAAATCTAGTCGAACGATTTCGGCGTGAATTTCTTCAGCGGTCGAAGGCTTTCCTATACTTTTTATTGCTCGTTCAGCGACATCGGCAATTGTCTTATTATCGTTCATAGCTCTTTGATTTCTGTGAACTCTTCTTCACTGTGGAAATACTGTTGGACCGTCTGACCATCGACGACCAGTTGCGGCTGAGCCCGGTCTGGAATCGACGGCCCGTGGTAGGCAAGGTAGTAGCGCTTGCCAATCCGACCCGTTTCGCGGAGCGCGTCCGCCACGTCGCCATCAAACTGGCGGGGGCTGACGAGCAGCACGACTTGTGGAGCCAGGTCAGGCACCCACTTGGCCACTCCGTAGCGGAAAATGCTCAGCGATCCGAAGGGTGAATCCGTCACCAGCGGATATTCACTGCCGGAGAGCCCTTTCAGAATCGTTGGGATCTCGGCCCGCTTGCGAGCGAGAGCCAACAGGCTGGCAATGAACACGAGTGAGGTAACTTGCCGCTGGCCGGTGCTGAGCGCGACATCGATTTCCGTCACCTCCTCGCCGGCCTCGCTGCCAGGAATCTTTTTCCGGATGCGGAGTTTGTAATCCGCGCTGAGTTCCGCCCAATACTCGCGGTCGATGATTTTGCGGAAGTGACTGTCAATCTCATCGTTGAGAATTGGCCGGAGTTCCGCGGTTTCCGCATCAAGGATGGCTTGAAGCACGCGGCTGCATTCTTCCACTGCATCCACCCGCCGCTGCGCACGGGCCGCGACTTCCTGCTGGTCCTCGATCTGCTTGATCTGCTCGGTGAGCCTCACGAGATCTTCCTTGAATCCGTCGAGATCCCGGTCCAGCGCACCCAGCTTGGCGTTTTGGGCATCCTTTTCGAGGAGGTGCGCCTTGCGCTTGGCCTCAAGGCTTTGAACTTCCTCATTGTCCTTTCCGCCCAAGGCCTGATGGATTTCGTTGATATCTTCCTCGCGATTGCGGATCTCCGTATTCAGTTCGAGCCGTTCGCCATTGAGCTGGCTCAGTTGATCCCGGGTCTGCTGGGCAACGCCTTCGAGCACCCCCATTGAGTGGTCGATGGCGCTGACCGCATTGTTGAAGTCCTGGTTCGGCGCAATGGACAGACGCTGCTGGACGGCCTCGAACTCCGGAGTTCCCGGCGGCAGGTGGCGCTCACAGATACAGAGGCCGGAATCGAGCAGTTCCTGGAGAAAGGAGTCGATTACCGGAGCCGGAATCAAGTTGCGATCCCGGAGATCCCGCATGATCTCACCGCCTCGCTTGACCAAGTCGCCGGTGAACAGCGTGTAGCCGTCCTCGGCTACCAGCTTGGAAAGCCGACGCACGACATCGTCCCGCCGGGTGACGAGATCCTTCAACTCATCCTGAAGACGGACCCGCCTCGCTTGCAACTCGTGCGCCTCACGATTGGCGTTCAGCAGATTGTCGATGGTGGCCACTTCAGAATCAATGGCCTTGAGGTTGGCGCGAATCTGATTCTTGGAATCATCGAGGTCCTTGAGCTTGTTTTCAGCCTGCTCCATCTCGATCAGCAAGTTGCGCTTCTCGTCGCTGGTATTGTCCCGCAGTTCCTTGATGAACTTCCCTCTGACGCTCGCGCTTTGAAGATCCTCGATGGTCGTGCGAAGCAGCTTCAGTCCAAGCATCTGGTGGATGGCCGCCGTGACCTGGGCGCTGTTTTTTTCCATCGCGAGGTGATCGATTCGCTCACCGTTGAAAAAGAGGAATGCGCTGATGGCATCCGGGACGATCGATTGAATGCGTCGCTGGGGATTGTCCAGCGCGATGGTTTGCCCGTCGCGCATGACTTCCAAGCTTAGACGTGCCCGCTTCGGATCGGACCGCTGTTCGGCCAAGGTGAGCTCTCGGGTGAGAATGTAGCGGTCACCGTCATGTTTGAAGCTGACTTGGACGCTGGCTGAGATCCGCGTGGCGTCTTTGGAATTCGCAGCCAAGCCTTCATGCATCAGACTCTCCGGCTTTTCGAAATCCTCTGTGAAGCCCTCCTGCCCATAAAGTCCCCAGAGCAGGGCATTGAGAAGTGTGGTCTTGCCGAAACCATTTTCGGCATGAACCAGGGTGACGTTCCGCTCCCGGAGGTCGGAAAAGACGATTTCCTGCCGGCCTTTGAACTGGCGGAAATTTTCGAGGACGATGCGTTCAAGGATCATTTGATGAGGCGGCGGATGTGTTCGTAAAGACGGGTGTGGATGTCCGAGCGCCGTTTCAAGTGCTGGACGTCGCGCTCCTCCCGGAGAATCTCGCGGATGAGGTCCTGATGCTCGGGGGTAGCCTTGCTGAAGACTTGCTTGGCGGTGGTTTGGGCGGTTGGTGTTTCGTTGCTCATATCGAGGACTTGGTTTGTCAGATTGGTTCAATATCTTCGTCAACTTGCTGAGGGGGATTGGCAGAACTCGGAATCCAGGGACTAAGGCCGGCGTTGAACACTGCAACCATGCGCTGCTTCGCAACCTTCTTCTGCTTTTCATCCGTTAGCTCTGGATCTGATTCACCAAAAATTAGTTGAGCATGTTTCTTGAATTCACCAAGTATGTCCTGGTAGTGGTCGTGTATCAGCGGCCACGCTGCTTGAGAGCCCTTGGTTGCAAACTTACTCAAAATTTCGCCGGTAGAGATGAATGCGTCATCATTTATATCCAAGCTAAGTGTTCGCCCTGAGTCTAATGCAAAACGATAACCGTAATACCACAGTGTCAGCACCGCCTGTATCCGCTTCTCACTTGTCGAAGCTACCTTAATTTTTTCACTCCCGTAGTTAACGGCAATAAACGTCCAGAGTTTATATTTTTCGTCCTCAAGAGGAGCCCGAACGCGAAGCAGATCATGCTCATGGAGCCGATTCACAAAATCCAGAAAATCATCTATAGATCCAAGACGATCCCGGTCTTCATGTGGTGCATCGAAGAATAGTTTTTTCCCCAATCTCATAAGAGATTTTTGAAAGATCGTCTTGAATGCCCATTGCTCGCCCAAGGGATCTTTGATACCCTTGATTCTTTCAATGATTTCGATATGTTGGTCTAAAATCTCATATCTCCAGTGTTCTCCATACTGGCTCTGCAGCTCCTTTTCAAGGTGCTTACGCTGAGACTCAGGTTGTGCAAGGAACTGACTGAACTTACCTTTGATCAAGTCTGAGCTATTGGCATAATCAATCAGGTTTTTGTAAGGCTTGAAATCTCTTAGTATCCTCAGCATCCACTTAGAAAAATGTTCTTCAAATCCACGGACTGCAGCCGGCAAAAACTGTGGCGGTATTCCCGTGAGGGGGGCAGTTGGGTCGCCATCTTCTCCAAGAAATTCTTTTTCGTAATACTCGTGTAGATCGACACCTTGATCTTCAACACGCTGGTTGGTGCCGCTGCCAAGCTGTGCTTTAACCTTTCGGATAAATTCTAGCGATTTGGTCTTGTTCAATGGGTCTTTTACAGGGGGATCGAGATCTAAAAGATCTTCAACAATAAGATGAAGATTGACCAATGAGTTTAGAAAATATTTTTGATCGAACCGATTGTTGGCTTCTTGCCAACGCAGCAAGCTAAGAGGGAGTAGCAATCCATCTTCATTACAAGTAGATTCAGTGATCAAGGAACGAACGCAACAAGATGCAACACTTCTGTCATCAAGGATGATTTGGGTCGCCATGTCGACCTCCCTAGCATTTTTATTCAGATCGCTGAAAATTTCTCGGGCTATGGCTTTGATTCCGTAGCTGTAGGTTCCCGGCGCGGCTTTGAACCCAGCATTCTTGTGAAGCAATAAGAAAATTATGGGAATTCGGGTGGCTTTTTCGACGTCCACTAGCTCGTTATTCTTTTCCGCCATCCACAGCTTTAAGGCTTTGAGGCGGTGCTGGCCGTCAACAGCTACTGCGTCCACACGCTTTGCGTCCCAGCGCAGTCGTGAGAGTGAGGCCGAATGGGTGGATACGAACTGGACCCCGCCGAATAGTTGATGATCCCATTCAGGGTTCGCAAAAAACTCGTCAAACAGATCACCCTGTTGGTACGGGATGCTCGGATTATTATTAGGGTATTCCTCGAAATCCTTGACGATCTTCCCGTTGGCATCTTTGGGGAGCAGAACTATTGTAAGACTGTTAAAGAACTTAAGTTTGTTTGGGTTCTTCAAAAAACCATCCACGATCTCTTTTTGTACGCGATCAGGGTCGATGTTGCGCTGGAACAACTCAACCAGATTGTAATTGGTCTCGAGGGACGGACTAACTTCTTCGTGTGTCTTGAGCTGCGAAGTCACTCTCTTCAAATCCATTAGAGCCATGAAGTAAGGGACTTTAACCGAAGCTGAAAGAGAGTATTCTCCACGCTGACCGTATATCGGAAGATTGTAATCGCGGGTGTCTTCTTCGGTGTTACGGGTTGGCAGTATTGGTGGTGTCATATATTTATCCAATTCGGATGGTGAAAAGTGGATTGAAAAGCCTTGAGTAAATTTCCTCGTAGATCAGTTCGTATGGCGTTTCGTCTTCAAGTTCTGAATCAACCGTTGGCAACTGGTCCAGCTCTGATTCGTTAGCTGTGTCTTTGCCTATTTGATGCTCATCAACCTGATTTGGAATGATGAATAACAACGTTCTTCTCATCTCGACATTAGCTTCAGACAAGCGTTTGCAAAGAATGCTTCCTTCGGTGAGGTGCGCTGCTATCCGACTCTTCAAATTAATGGATTTCCCAATGTACAGAGGCGCTTGAAGGAGAATCGAATGATTCAATGTGGCAAGCAGGCCGGAACGGAACGCCGGATCATGAACAGCGGATTTCAAACTTTCCATCTTACCTGGACTGAACCAAGTCTGCGAACGAAGGGTAAGCTCGTAAAATGGTTTGATCGAACCCGTTCGCTCCTGAAACTTAGGCGAACGAAGATCAACCATGAGCTGCTTAAATAGCTCATCGGGATCAGTGGAATAATCGAAGGAGCGAAACCAAGCATATACGCCTGATGTATCTGTTGGAATTCTTTCCAATGCTGATTTTGGACCTCCAGGAAATCGTCCAAGGTTCAGTAAAAGAGCACCTTCGGGCTCTTTTAGTTCTGTGACAGCACGAGTTCCAATAGTCATTAAGGCAATATTGAGGGTTAGTGTGCAATCAGATTGTAGTTCAGGCGCAACTCTCGAAGGGTATTGAGCGCCTCAGGGCCGTTCTCCGCGGTCTGGCAGAACTCGGTGATGCGTTTGAGTTCCCGTTGAAAAAAGCTGCGCTCCAGATTGAACGCATCGTCGTCGAGCTTTCCCCCAAAGTCGGGCGGTTGAATGATGAAGTCATAAATGGTGGCGCGTTTCTTGCCGGGAGCATGCCGGAGTAATCGGCCCCGACGCTGCACAAACTGCCGGGGATTGCTAGAGCTGGCGAGGAGAAAGCCCATGCGGAGGTCCGGGAGGTCGATGCCTTCGTCCAGACAGCGGATGGCGACCACGCCGTCGAGGAATCCGCTGGAAAGATCCCGGAGGATCTCCTCGCGCTCTTCCGAGGATTCGCGGTAGGTGAAGTTCCGCACGCGCAGACCGTGCTTTTCCCCCAGCAGTCGAGAAACGGCTTGAATCTGCCGAACATCCTCATCGGTGATGGAATCGGTGGTGCGGCCATCGCCGCAGTAGAAGAGGGCTTTCTTGGGGCGCTCGGGAAGCGAGCCGATCACCCGGTCGAGGGCATCCTGTTTGTTGACCGCACTGCCAAGCAGCCTGGCGCGCCGGATGAGCAGGCGCATGGCAGCCTGGCCGATTTCCTCGTTCTTGTCCTTATCCTTTCCGCCGATCATCCGTCCGAGCTTGGCGGTGATTTCCGCATATTCCTCCGCCTCGGTATCGCTAAGGGAGACGAGGACGGGGTGGTAGCGGTATTGGCAGAGCTGCCCCTCGGCGATGGCGCGGGCGAGCGTGAATTCGTAAACGACGCCGCCGAAGTAATCGACGATGGTCTGGGTGCCGAGCGGGTCGTGGTGCCGCTCCGGAGTGGCGGAGAGGCCGAGGCGGAGTTGGATGCCCTCGGGAAGCGCCTTCTGAATATTCTCGGCCCCAAGATTGTGACACTCATCGGCGATCAGCAGGTGATGGAACCCGTCCACCCGCGGGCGGATCCGGGCTTGGAACGCATCGCTCTGGAAGGTGGCGTTGGTGGTGACGATGGCGTGGACTTTGGAAAGTCCGGCGGCGAGACGCTGATAGCCTTCCTCAAGCAGGGTTTCCCAGCGCTGGCGGCCCTCGTAACAGGCGACCGGATGCAGGCCGAAAGCGGCCATTTCGCGCAGCCACTGTTTGCAAAGGTTGATGAAGGGGCAGACGATGATCAGGACCAGCGGTGTGTTCTTCTCCGCTACCTTGCTGGCAAGAACGAGGGCGGTAACGGTTTTACCCGATCCGGTGGCCATCGCGAGAATGCCCTTGCCGCCGGCCTTGCTCCAGGCGCGGATGGCATCCCCTTGATAGAGCCGGAGGTCGAAGCCCGGCGGCGGCCGGAAGAACTCGCCTTGGCCGGTATCATTCACTGAACTCGAAAGGAATCCCGGCGGCGGCCGTTTCGGATCGCGAAAGTATTCCAGGAGTTCGCTGCCGGCCTTCGTGAAATCGATAACTCGGAGTCCCGGAGTCGTGTCATTCCAGAGCGAGTCGAAATCCTTGATCTTCTGAGCCACGCGTTCGTCGGGATCGATCCAGGAGCGGAAGACATCGACGCTCTCGAAATTTTCCACCAGGCCGCCCGCCGTCTCGTTGGACGACCCGGAAAAGGCGACGTGCTCGTCCTGCTCGTCGGTGAAGATCCCAGTTTTCTCGTGGAAGATGCCGCGTGAGATGTTGCCGTCCCCGTCAAGCCGCAGCGCCAGGCGGATTTCAAGAAAACCGGAGGCCGCCAGCCAAGCCAAGGCATTGAGGCGGTCTTGAAGGAGCGCATCTTCAATCTCGGTCATGCTCCGTGCGACGATCGCCCGTAAGGCGTCCTGAGGACGTTCCGCAGCGGTCTTGAGAGCTTCCACATCGGCGGGTTCCAGATGGGGTGACGCCACCAACCGCATCGTGCCTTTCCGGGAGGCCAAGCTGGCGATTCCCCGGGCTGCCAATCCGAGGCCGAAGCTCGTGAAATACCCGGCGGCCCGGCGGTAGAGGATGGACTGCTCAAGGCAGGGGACGAACATATCCTTCACCATGTCGCCACGACCGGTGCGGTAAGAGAGCTGGAGTTTGAGTTGGTTGAGCGGCACTCTTAAATCCTTGGGGGAATTTGATAGGGGTTTGGGCCGCTTGACTAGCATTTACGGACACTCAGGAGGTCTAATAGATCTGGTCGCGCCGCATTCAAATAATACCCTGATCGAGTGGCGGAGGTGATGCGATCCACTCGGCGAGTCGCCACGGGAAAGATGCGGGACCATCCCGCTGGAGCAGCAGCTCCATTTCAGTCAGACCGACTTCGGCGAGATCCTCGATCAGTTTGGCGAGTTCGTTTTCATCGGTGGCCAGGTCGGCGTCCGCAAGGCAGCGGATCCCGAGCACCAACATCTGAGGCATCAAGCCTTGGGAACGGAAAATCGCGAGGTCGATGGGACCGGGCTGGTTGATGAAACTGCGGCAGGTCACGCCACGGGCATTTCCTCCACGGGTGAATCCGATGGAGGCCGCCGTGACCAGCAAATGGGCGTAGGTTTCGAAACAGGTCTGCTTGTGGGGATCTGAGTGGCGGGAGCAAAACGGCAGCAGTTCGCTCGCGCTGGCGGGAAGACGGATGGTGGCCATGGTTCAGAGTTCGTGAAAGGTGCTGAAAGAGGGTTTTCCCGCCGCGATGGGTTCCCGCAGATCGACGGTGTTGCCCTTCCAGTGGAAGCGGAAGGACTCGGGATCGTTCGGGGTGACCGGGGTGTGGAGCCTGACGCCGTAAACCCGGGAGATATGCGGAGCCAGAGTCTCGCGGACGCTGTCCGGCCAGTTTTGCTTGGCCAGCAGCAGAAGCATCTGCGGGGCCTTGCCGGGGAGGAACTCGGCGATGGCCTTCATGAAATTCGGGTCGGCGCTGGTGAACGGGGAGTCGAGCACGAATGACTGGTCACCGAGCAGCCGCACGCCGAGGCCGGCGGAGGTCATGTCCTCGTTGATCATGGTCCGCATTTCGGCGAGGGCGATGACGAAGGCGAGATTGAGAACCTGTTGTTCGCCGCCGCCTGGATTGGTGACGACCAGGTTGTTGCGGTCGTGCATGGAAGGCAGGAAGTTTTCCTTGTCGATCCATGCGGTGTTGCCGCTGGTGGCGACGCCGAAGTAGTGGTTGAGCCGTTCCTGGAGGATGCCGTGGACGGCTTGACGGAACTTCGTTTCGCCTTCGTTCAGCTTTTCCCGAAGGGTCTCCGCCATCTCGATGGCTTTGGCGATGCCCTCCATTTTGTCGGCTCCCTTCTTGGGACGGGCTTTTGCGAGTTCAGTGGCAAGGCCGGCCAAGGTGCTTTCCTGCTTGCGGATGGATTCCGACTTCTCGGCTTGTAATCGCTGATTGTCGGCAATTTCCCGCTCGGCCTTGCGCACGAGGTTCACCAACTCGGAGAAGCGGTCCATGGAGCCTTTTTCAATCTTCGGCATCAGTCCCTCGATGGCGTCCTGCGCCCGCTTGAGCAAAGCGACGGCATCGCTGCGCTCGGCGGTCAGGCGCGTGAAGCGGGCCGGGAACGAGGCGGCTTTCTTTCTCAGGGTGCTTTCCTTACCACCTTCAAGTGCATCAGCGAGGGCGACGAGGTCGCGATTGGTCTGGGCGGCGAGGGTGAGGCCAAGGTATTTGGTAAGTTCCTCGCGTTTCGTCGCGTCCAGGCAGCTGCCGCAAACACATTGCTCGCCCTTGAGGAGCCTCTCGATGAATCCCTTGCTGACGTCGGCAGGTAACAGATTGCGGGTCCGCAGGTCTTCCAAATGGCTGTCGGCGGGTCCGAACGCGGGTTCCAGCAAAGGAACGGCGAGAGTGCTTTTGACGAGATCGGCCACTTGGCGATCTGCCGTCTCGATCGCCTGTTTGGCCTGCTGTTCGTCGAGTTTGTGTTTTTGGAGCTGGGTATAGAGTTCTTGGGATGCTTTGGCCTGAGCGCTGACTTCCGCGAGTTCGGTGTCCAAGCGGGCCTTGGATCTGCCCAGCTCGGACTCCGCGGTTTTCAGGGTATTCAGTTCAAGCCGATTGGCCTCCAGACTTTGGCGGACGACGCTTTCCCGGTGCCTTACTGCGAGGTAGGCCTGATTTGCTCCCGCTTCGCGGGCTTCCTGTTTGGTTAGAGATTGAATCACCGCCTGCACGTTGTTGCGGGCTTCCCTCCAGCGACGGATTTGCAGCACTTTTTTCAGCGGTTCCAGAACGCTGGCGGTCGCACCGCGGCCCATCTTCCCATTGGCGGGTTCTCCCTGGAAGTAGAACCAAGAGAAAAGATCCTGAGGCACGGCGTTGTCAATTTTCACCTGATAATGGCCATCGTCCGCCTGGAATTTCTCATTGGGACTGTCGGTCTTTCTCCAAAGGAGCTTCGGCGACTCGGCCATCCACTTGTTTTCGGTCGGCCGACGGGCGGTAATTTGCCGACGGACGGTGAGCGTCTGGTTATCGGGGAACTTCAGCCGGGCCTCGACCCAAGCCTTGACCTCGGTGCCCGGCTGAGTCTCGTCCCGGATCACGTCAGTGACGAGTTTCCACGAAGTCTCCGAACCTTCGCCGCCAAGAGAGCCATAAAACAGGAAATCAATGGCGCGGAGGATGGTGGTCTTGCCTGTGTTGTTGGGAGCCAGGACCACCACGAGGGATGTTTCCTCGGGATTGGGAAACTCGATGGTGTTCGTACCGCCGTAACGCTGGAAATTGTGAAGAGTCAGTCGCTCGAAAATCATGATCGTGGACGGTTAATTGATTCTCCGGAGGATTTCAGCTTCCAGCTTCTCCTGCTTGGACTTCTGGGAGAGTTCCGAGTCGGCTTCCAGGTTCAAGGTCAGGAGCAGAAGGCCTTTGGTCTTTTCGTCGAGCGATCCGAAGAAGTCGCGGAGGACGGTCGGCTTGGGGGCTTTTCGGGGTTTGGCGGGCATGGGTGGAGATGGAGCGTAAGTGGAAAACCGGCCAGCTTTGAAGAAGCCCCTAGACAAAAGGGAAATCTGGCATGCGCAAAGCAGAAAGGACCGGAACTGAGAGATAGTTTGTTGGTTGCGGATCACCTGCGGACCAGGCGGTCCGATTGCGGGCGGGCGGCCAGCTCCGCGAGATGGGCGGCAACACTAAAGCCGGGCCGGACGGTGGCGGCGCGAAAATCCCGCAGCCAAGCCCCGGCGCGACGTTCGAGGCTGGGGCGGTTGCGGCGGAAGCGCGGGCTTGGGGGCGGTCGGGAGGCGATGTCGGTCATGGTGTTGCTTGAGAGGACGATGTGCCCCGTGTCCGCCGCAATGAGGGCTTTCTTGTTCGGCACCCGCAGGTCCCGCGCCACTCCCTTGTGGGTAACGACGGCAAGGAGCGGGGCTTCTTCGATGGGAAAAAACCATTCTCGGCGTTGAGGATTAAGGTTCATGATTTTCGGGGTGAAGGTTACATTGTTGTGTTTGCGGATTGCATAAAGGCGATGAAGGTCACCCGACCATCCCCCGGAAGGCTTCGGGGTCCTTCCAGAATTGGAAAATGCGGGGGATGAACTTGGGCTTCGACTCCCTTTGCTCCAGCGCCTTTAGGCGCGGGCGGATTGCGTCCAGATAGTCGGCGAAGGAGGTCCGGCGCAGCAGTTTCATCGGTTCGCCGCCGGCGTAGGCGGGCAGCAGGCGTTCCATATCCAGCACGTAGGGGATTTGGGCGATGACCGGCATCTTGGCGATGGCCGCGACCGCCGATCCGAAAACCGCCTCGCTGCAGCCCGCTTCCAGGCGGTCGAGCCAGAACTCGACCATGCCCTCGCTGACAAACCCGGATTTGGCGGCGGTCATTTCCAACTGCGCCTCCTCGGACAATTCGTCCCACACTTCCGCCAGCAGCGGCATGATCCGCTTGTCGCCTAGCAGCAGGACGCCGCCCAAGGCCGCGCCTTGTCCCGGCGCGCCGCCATCGTGGTGGATTAGCGTATTGATCACGAACCGCGGCCCGGCGAGCTCGTCGCCGTCGTCGGGATCAAACAGCGCCGACAGGCTCAGCGCGGCGGACGAGCGGATGCCGGGGTCCGTGTCGGCGGCCAGAAACATCATCAGGCCCATGTGGCCCAGCCCTTCGTGCTGCTCGATCATTTCACTGAACTCGGTGAGCATTGCCCGGCGCTCGTCCACGTCGAGGCGTTGCATCGAGTAGCGATAGAGCGCGAACAGTCCGGCGATCCGGGAGCCTTCCTGGGTAGCTCCATATTCGATGAACTTCACCGAAAGGACCTGTTTCAGCTCGTCGTCGTCGAGACCGATCCACGCATCCGGGTCATCGCCGAGGGCTGAGAGGTGTCCGCAGTCGTCCATTTCCGGTTTCTGTTTTTTGAATCGTTTGAATAAGGCCATGGCGGGGAGTGGTTTGAGTTCAATGGATGGCAAGGAGTTTGGAGGAAGGCTGCTTGCGGCGGCGTTTCTTGGAAGCGTTGTCGGCCAGGTTTTCCAGTTTCCGGAAGCGGCTGCTGTTCCACGGCATTTCCTGCGCCCCCCATAAGATCCGGAGGCCGGTGAGGGTGAGACCTTGGTTGCCATCGCTGGATCCGATCAGGGCGAAATGCCGGTTTGCCGCGGCCACCCCGGTTTGGAGCTGGTCGTAATTGAGGCGCGTTTCGGGAGGTTTCATTCGGAAGGGTGGGGTGGAGCCGAGCTGGATTCCGGCGTTTTCAGCGATTCGGAATCCCGGTTTTTACCACGGGGGGGGGCCACAAATCGGGGGGGTGGGTAGAGAAATTTTGGATTTTTTTGAGGGTGGTCTGGCGAGAGGTCCGCTGCGATGTTCAAATCCCTCCGTCCCGCAGCCTCGCATGGATGCGCGCTTGGAAGAGCGGCACGAAGGCACCGCCAGAATTCTGGAACGGTTTTCCTGGGAGCGGAACAAGGGCACGGAGGAGCGTTTGCAGGCGCTGGAAGGCTTTGGAAACTCGCTCGTAGTCGGCTGAGGAGCTGGGTGGATTCCGCCATTCGCCCTTTGCGGCGAGGGTCATGAGGATACCGATCGGGTGTTCCGGGCCGAGTTGGGTGCGCTTGGAAAACGAGTAATTGCCGCTCTGGCCGGGTGCTTTGAGCTGAATGGTCTGGCCACCTGCGATTTCGATGGTGATTTGACTCCACGTCAGGCCGTTCCCCGCGTGGATGACGGCTCGGACCTTGGGCTCATGGGTTCCACGGACCTTCGTGATGGCCGGCAATGGCACCCGAGCGGTCGGTTGGGCTTCGATCTGGGCGAGACGTTGCGTCAGATCGACAAACTCAAGGCAGTTTCGGGTGCGCAGGGCTTCCAGTTCCTTGGTGAACCAGCGTTGGGTCGGAAATAGCACGGTGGATTCTGTCCGGGTGGAGAGCTCGCGGAAGAGGTCGTGGTAATCGCCGAGGCGACCGGGCGGCAGGAAGAGCAACACCGGGCTCACCCGTCCAAATGGGTCCTGGCTGGAACCGACTCGGCGGAGATCTCCCTGAGTTTCCCAAGCTCCGTGGTCAAATCCGATAGCATCCGCCAAGGCACGGGCGATGGGTTCCCAACGCAGCTGCATTTCAGCGACGTCCGCCGCCTTGACCGGGATGGGTGGCACGCTGGGATCTTCATCCACCGCGACGAAATCCTCGTCGCCATCGACCATCAGCTCCAAGTGGCGCGGTGGGTTGTGCGGATCTAGGACGGTCGATGCGGCGCGCCCGGTGGGTTTCAAAAATCGAGCACAGGATTCCCAGTCATCACCAAGGTGGTGCCGCCAGTTGCAAACCGCCGAGCCGTGAGCCCCGAGCGACTCAAGCGCTTTCAGTAATGATGCCTTCATGGTAGTTGTTGGAAAACCCGCGCTCGGCGAGCCAGGGTTCGATGGCTTCATCGAGGTGCAGGCCGGAAACCTTGTCGCGATAAGGGGTGAGGATCACCGGGATGAGCCTGCGTCGGGCTGCGATTTTGAAGTCGATCCGCGCCTCAAGCAGGATGGAGTTTTGGAGCAGTGAGGGGTTCAGCCCCGCAATGGCATCAAAGATGTTGCCCCGCGTGATGGCGACTTGATTGCCGCAGGGCAGCTCGATCTTGATCGACGCCAAACGGGCGAATTGGATGCGCGAGTTTGGATCGCACTTCAGGATGGATCGACCTTCCCGCAGCGGCTCAAGCGAGTAGCGTTTGGAATACACGAGGGCCTTGGGTGATGCGTGAAAAACCGTGCCGAATGCCTGTCGATACAACTCCTGCAAGCGGCGGCCGATGCCCGAAATTTGCCATTCGTCCGTATGATGCCGGTAATGGGCGATATCGACTCGCTCAGGACGGAGGATTTTGAACGAAGAGCTGCCGTCTTCGTCGAACACGCCGATGCGCTTGAGCAGGTCTCCATGTCGGATCACGAATGAGGTGCCACCCGGTTCCTCACGGACGTGGATGCGGCAGATACCGGAGCGGGCGTTTTCCTCAAACCACGGACCGAGCAGGCTTTCTAACTGAGCGATGCGATGCTCGTTGGGCGGCAGGCACTTCAAGACAGGGTTGTGGGTGAATGATGCCAACGTGCGCTTCGCCTGCAGGGCCTGACGGTCGAACTCCCGCCAGACGATGTCCGGCGCGTGGATGAGAATCTTGACCGCCAAGTCCTCATCGCTGTCGTCCTTTTCCCTCAGTCGATTGACGAGCGACTCGTAGCAGTCCTCGAAGTTGATGCTGCTCTGGGAATCAGAAATCAGGTCGAGTAATTCGAGGCGTTCGACGAGTTCCGGCGGTGTGGACTCCACGGGTGAAGCGATCACCGAGACGATGGAATCGAGAATGGGAGCCGGACCGCTGAGACAATCAAGCGGGGCACCTCGGGCGGCGAAATGCTCGGCGAAAGGGGAGAGAAGGGCGACAATACTCGACGGCTTCAACTTGGAAAGCACGCCGGGGCGGACGATGCGGGGAATGCGGATGACTGGCATGGATAGACTGGATGGGCTTTAAGTGTTCAATTGAACAAAAATCTGACCCGTGTGAACTCAAAAATTTGAACCCCCGGAAAATCAAGGTTTTGACGGCCCCGAAATCATTAGGAAATCCTAACGAAAGAGATCAGCTAGGGTAGGGTGCTAGGCGTGATTGGCAGAATTTCCGGACATTTCGGACACTTTCCGGACATGTCCGGAAGCGGTGTGAAAAAATGTCCGAAAATTTCACCACTGGTATTCAGTGGATTACAAGAAAACCGGACACTTTTCCGGACACTTTCCGGACATGTCCGGGGAAAGGGGTGACGGCGGGCAATTGACACCCCGCCGCATTCGCAAGATGCAAACCACATCCCAATCCACCCATCCCCTGGCCATCCGCCGGGGCAAAATCACCCGACCTCAGAAGGTCGTCATCTATGGACCGGAAGGCGTCGGAAAATCGACGCTCGCCGGCCAGACACCCGAACCCGTCTTCCTCGATACGGAGGGCGGCACCCACCACCTCGACGTCGCCCGCCTCGATGCGGCCGCGACTTGGGAGGAA
>JBIPMR010000714.1:0-2972 GCA_044369025.1 Luteolibacter sp. | reverse complement strand
CCCGGGATGGGCGATGGCGACTTCGCGCTGCGGGCGGTTCAAGGCATCGGCAAGCTGCATCTCGGTGATCACGACCTGTGGCACCTCGCGATGGTCCAGCGTCCGGGTGAAAATGCGCCGCGCGTCGGAGCGGAAAACCACGTGCAGGATCACCTCCTGAAACGCCGGATTGCCCGAGTGTCCGTGCGCTTCCCAATCGTTGGATTCGGGATCCAGCTCTAACGGGCCGGTCTTGAGCTCGCCATCGATTTCGATCGCCGCCTGATGGAAATCCGGGCCCGCCCCGCGGTTCCATTCGCCGAACTGGACGATACGGATCCGCTTGCCGGTGGTGGTCCGGAAGTCCCTGCCGAACGCCCCTGAGAACCACAGCGCCTGCAATTCGAGTTCCGGCGGCAACACGTCGGCCGAGGTCTCGGCAAAGGCGAGCGGCGGGTGCCAAATCGATTCTAACAAAAATCCGTAAGTCATGTGGAAAAGGGATCCCGCTCAGGGTTTCGGCAGCGGGGGAGTTTTGGTCGGGTCGGCCGGTGGTGGCGGCGGCGGATCGAGGATATCCAGCCAGCCTTGCAGCGCTTCGCTTTCGGGAATCGGGCCGTAGCGGACTTGCGCATCGCGCAGGGCCTGGATGGCGAGATTCTTGCGGTTGGCGGCGCGATCGATGGTGATCAGATGGAAATCCTGGCGCATTTTATCCTCGGTTTTCACATATAATTCCTTGGACTTGCGAAACGCGAGAGCGGCCGCTGGGGCATCGCCGCGGTGGAGCAAATCCAGCCCGAGCGCCTCCCGGAGCACGCCGCTGTTCATCCGCTCCGAGGCTTTTTCGAGCTGTTTCCGGCGTTCCAGCGGATCGCTCCCCCACTCCACTGCGGCGGCCCTGAGGGCGCGGTAGGCAATGTCAGGTTGCTGTTTCTCGCCGGTGCCGCTGAGGTGGCGGAAGGGGCGGTAAAGCGGATCGCCGAGCACCACGCCTTGCCAGGAAGCCACCGGCATCGCCATCCAACAGGCTTCCACCCAGCTGTGACCGGCGAGCAGGCGCTTGTGCAGCGTGCTGAAGTCATGGGTGAGATGCAGATAGGGTTCGTAAACGTTCCCGATCGTCACCGCCGCGCCGCGCTCCAGCAGCGGAGCGCTCCAGTTCTTGTGAGGATCGGTGAGCTGTTGGGCGCTGAACGAGTGCAGATGCATCGCGACGGCTCCCTTGCGGAAACGGAAACCCGGATTCAAAAACGGCCCGCTGACGCTCCAGTCATACCAACCCTGATAGATCGCGGCGTCGGTCATCGGATAGTTTTTCGGCAGCGTGTCGTTGAAGCGGTCCACCACGGTCGGGATGCCCGCCGGGCCGTTCGATTTCACGGTTTCCTCCAGCCATTGGTCGCCCTGCGGAAACTTGTTAGCGATGTCCACGTAGGCCATGCCCCAGAGGCCGGTTTTTTCGGTTTCCACGGCGTCGCGGATCATCCGCACACAGGTCGCGAAACTTGGGGCGTCGATTCTGGCAGTGAGAACGAGGAACGGCAGATTGGCATCGGCGATCGGGCTCAGGCTCTGGTGGAATTTGTTCACCAACACACCGTTGGTCGGCAAACCTTCCGCGCCGAACATCGACAATTCGGAATCGACGGACGCCTCGTCGCGGCCGGCGATCGGATCCGGCGGCGGGGGCTCCGGCTTGGCGTCCGGTTTTGCCGGCGGCTTGGGCGTCGGCTGGATGCGCAAGGGCACTCCGCGCATCAACACCAGCACCCGGATTTTGTTTTCCACCGGCAGCTTCACGCCGTTTGCGTCGAGCCGGCGCACCCACCAGGCGCGGAAGTCGAATTGATTGCGCAGCGGGTTGAGCAGCAACCGCACGTAGTCCTCGCGGGAAATGTCGGCGGTTTGCGGCAGGTCGAGGGCGATCAGGTTTTCCGCCGGAATGCCGCGCGCGTCGCGATAGATTTCCGCCAGTTGCTTGGATTCCGGCAACGCGGAATTGTACAACACCGCCACCGAGGCGGGCGTCGGCGCGGCCCCCCAAACCGGCGGCAATCCCGCCAGCAAAAGGCAAAGTAGAGCGAAAAATCTCATCGCCGGAAGCATGCCCGGAAGCCTTGATCATGCAAGACCGACGATTCGCTCAGAGCGAAATCCGCAGCCCGTCCCAAGCAACGTGGACCTGGCTTGGCAGCTCGGCCTCCAGCGTTTCGAAATCAAACTCGTGCGACAAATGCGTCAGCCACGCCTCCCCCGCTTCCGCCTCTTCGATCGCCGCCAGCGATTCTGACAGGGTGAAATGCGTCGGGTGGTCATCGACGCGCAGGGAATCGACGACCAGCACATCGACGCCACGAATCAGCTTCATGGTGTCCTCCGGGATGCGTTTCACGTCGGAAATGTAAGCCACCTTGCGGGAATGCGGATATTCAAACAGGAACCCGACCGTCTCCACCGACGCGTGGTGCACCGGCAGCGGCGTGATTTTCAGATCCCCGTAATAAAACGGCCCGTCGATGATCAACGCCTTCGGCCGGACATAGCCGCGGATCAGATTTTCCGGCGAAAACGCCCAGCCATACATCTGGATCAGGGTGTTCATGCATTCCGGCGTGGCGTGCAGCGGCAGCGGTTCGCGCTTTTTCCAACAGAACGCCCGCAGTTCGTCAAAGCCGGCCACATGGTCGAGATGCGCGTGGGTGTAAATCACCGCGTCGATTTCCCGCAGCCCCTGGCGCAACGCCTGCATCCGCAGGTCCGGCCCCGAATCCACCAGCACGGTCGTCTCGCCCGCCCTGACGAAAACCGACGAGCGGAAACGCTGGTTGCGCGGATCCGGCGAGGTGCAAACCGCACAGTCACAGCCAATCACCGGCACGCCCACCGAGGTCCCCGTCCCCAGAAATGTCATCGAAAAATCCGCCACGCGGCGGATGCTACACATCGCCCCGCCCGCTGCAACCCCGGCAAACTCTGACACGGTCGGCGGG
>JBIPMR010000713.1:0-2974 GCA_044369025.1 Luteolibacter sp. | reverse complement strand
TGGCAGCGACCTGAAGCCCGCGGGCGAGGCGATTTCCATGCCGGAGGATTTCCGCATCGACGTCCAGACACGCGCCGCCGTCACCTTCATCGAGCGCAACCACGCGGAGCCGTTCTATCTGCACATCGGTTACTACGGCCCGCACACGCCGCTGGAAGCCACCCGCAAATACCTCGACCGCTTTCCCGGCAAGATGCCCGAACGCCGCCGCTACGCACTCGCCATGCTCGCCGCCATCGACGACGGGGTGGGAGAGATCATGCAGAAGCTCGAACAACACGGACTTGAGAAAAACACCCTCGTCATTTTCACCAGCGACAACGGCGCGCCGCTCAAGATCACCAAACCCGACAGCCCGGTGAACTCGGACCCCGGCGGCTGGGACGGCTCGCTCAACACACCATGGGTCGGAGAAAAAGGCATGCTCAGCGAGGGCGGGATCCGGGTCCCGATGATCTTCTCCTGGCGCGGCACACTCCCCGCCGGAAAAGTCTATCAACACCCGGTCAGCTCCCTCGATTTCGCGGCCACCGCCAACGCCATCGCCGGTCTCCCCGCCGCCCCCGAACTTGACGGCGTGAACCTGCTGCCATTCCTAACAGGCAGGGACACCGCCGCGCCCCACGCCCGACTCCACTGGCGCTTCTGGAATCAAGCCGCCATCCGCGAAGGCCGTTGGAAATACCTAAGCGCCGGCGGCACCGGGTTCCTTTTCGACCTCGAAGGCGATGCCCACGAGCGCAAGAACCTCATCGCCGATCACCCCGAACGCGCCGCCGCCCTGCGCAACAAACTCGCGGAGTGGACCGCCCAGTTCAAGCCGCCCGGCATCCCCGACAGGCCGCGGAACGATCAGGAATCCGCCTGGTATCATCATTACTTTTCCGCCCCGAAACCCTGAGCCCTGTTCCAACCCATCCATCCAGATGCAATCACTTTCCCACCTCATCGGGTCCCGCGCCCCGGGACTCCGGAAATCCGGCATCACCCTTCTCAGTTTCATGTTGCTGGGTGTCGCCCGGGCGCAGGTCGAAAAACTTCCCTGCGACTATCAGGAAAACCCGCTCGCCATGGATGCCACCGCACCGCGTCTGTCATGGCGGATGAAACCCGCCGAACGCGGCCAGCGGCAGACCGCCTATCAGATGCTTGTCGCCACCTCTGCCGAACTGTTGCCGCGGGATGAGGCGGATGTTTTCACACGCCATTACGACCACCTCAAGCGGTGGATCCATCATGTCAGGGGCCTGCGAAAGGACGGCATTGTGATCCGGGGTTATGGCGACTGGTGCCCTCCCGACGGCAGGTTCAATTATAGTTCTATCCACGAACCTCCCGCCACCACCTCCTCCATCCAATGATTTTCAACCCGATGAACTTTCGAACAAAATTCCTGCGACCCGCGCTGCTCGCGATTCTTCTGATATCCGGATCCCGGACGGAAGCCGCCGCGAAACCCAACATCCTTTTCATCCTGACCGAGGACCAGGGCGCACAAACGGGATTTCTCGGCACGCCGGGCTTGCAGACCCCGCACATGGATTCCCTCGCCCGCAGCGGGGTCCATTTCAACAACGCCTTCGTCGCCTACCCGGTGTGCTCGGCCTCCAAGGCCTCCATTTATACCGGACTCCACAATCACTCCAACGGCCTGTTGAACAATACGGAGAATTTCCACAAACCCGCCTCGGAGCTGACCGCGGCGGAGCGCAAGAAGCCGATCTATGCCAACAACCGGATCCACCAAAATCTGCCGACCTTGGTCGAACGCCTCCACGAGGCGGGCTACTATCAGGGAGTCACCAGCAAGCTGCATGTCTCGCCCAATGAGAAATTTCCCTATGACGAGTTCATCAAGGCCACCAACGGTGCGACGGTGACGGCGTTCATCGAGCGGGCGAAAACCGCGGGTAAGCCGTGGCACCTGTTTTACAATGTCGCCAACTCGCACCGCCCCTATCCGAACAGCGACAGGGTCAGGATCCGCGTTGATCCGGCCCAGGTGGAACTCCCCGCCTACCTGCCGGACACGCCCGTGGTGCGCAAGGACTGGGCGGAATACCTTGCCGGCATCGAGGCGGCGGACGCACTGATCGGCCAGGCCTTGAAAGCCCTCACTGCTTCCGGCGATGCGGACAACACCCTCGTGATCTTCCTCGGCGACCATGGCCCCACCTTCCAACATGGCAAAATGACCCTCTACGATCTCGGCCTCCGCACTCCCTTGGTGATTCGTGTTCCCGGGCTCAAAGGCGGGGTTCGCAGCGACGCGCTTGCCAGCGAACTGGATCTCACGCCCACCCTGTTGGATCTGCTCGGACTCGCGCCCTTGCCCAAGACCCATGGCATTTCCCTCAAGCCCTTGCTAACAGGGACGGCGGGTGCCAAAGGCCAAGAATTCATTTTCGCGGAGATCTCTCACAAGGCTTCGCTGACCCAAGGCATGCAGGAACGCAGTGTCTTCGACGGCCGCTGGAAACTGATCTATCGGGAGAACCTCGAACCCGCGTGGCGTCAGGTGAATGCCGACAGCAAACAGTTCAAGGTCTGGGGCAACCGCACCTATGACGAGACCGTGAAATTCAAGGAGGCGTTTCCCGATACCTACAGGATCCTCACGGAAATGGATCCGCAAAGCCTCGACGGCAAGGTTCCCGCCATCGAGTTCTACGACCTTGAATCCGATCCCGATGAAATGCGGAATCTGGCCGGCGACCCTCAGAGCCGCCCCGACCTCAAGCGCCTCTACGCCGCGCTCCGCCGGTGGGTCGATGAAACCTCCGATACCGGCGTGAAACCACCCGAGAACCTTCCAAATCCATGAAACCAACCCAACCCGTCATCACCTTGTTAGCCTGCTCCGCGCTCTTCGCGGCGGCGGCCAATCCGTTCGGCCTCTTCGATTTCAACCTGCGCGGCAAGGATCCCGCCGAACAGATCAAGAGCCTCGACGGCATCGGCTACGACGGCATCA
>JBIPMR010000712.1:0-2975 GCA_044369025.1 Luteolibacter sp. | reverse complement strand
GCCTCATTCAAGTGCTCGGTCTCCCAAGCGTGCGCCTCCGTCTCCATTGGCAAATCCTTGTGTACCAATCCCATTTGCTCGAGCGAAAGTGCCGACGCGCGCTCCCCGGCGGCTCCTGCATCCGCGGTCACGCCCGCCGATGCCGGCGCCGCTGGAGCGCCCTCCTCCACGCCCTCCGCCGCTGGCGCGGACGCCACCGGCGCTGCTGCCGGCACGGCCGGCACCGCAGACGCCACCGGCGCTGCTGCCGGCACGGCCGGCACCGCTGACGCCGCTGGGGGCGACTCGTTGCCCTTTCGGCATCCGCCGAGCGAGAGAGTCAGCGTCAAGATGAAGACCAAGACTCTGCTTCCGCGCAGGATTGGGCGCCGCCCTTGCCTTCGGGCGGGCGGATGACAGCCGTGATGGGTAGGATTGCTGATTTGTCGCCCACACATATGCGCGCCTCCTTAGGGAACGGCATGGCCTTCGACCCGCAAAAACCGCCAGTCGTCGGTGACGGGCAGGCGAGCCGTCACGACGGTGGAACCGTCTGCGTGCGGAGCCGATTGGTTGACAATAGTGAGGGCCTCACCGGCTGGCGACCAGGACACTAGGTCATTCGAGACGGTGACGACTGCGGCCACGGCGGAAGCATCCGCGCGGATGCGATAGGTAAAAGTGACCGTGGTGGCGGTCCCGGGCACGACCTCCACCGAGGAGGCGTCCGCGACCAGCGGTTGCGTCACAAAGGCGAATTCCGCCCAGTTGGTGAGCCCGTCACCATCAGGATCGAGCGACGGCCCAGTGACCGCCGCTGCGGAGGCGGCAGGAAAAGCCGTCGCCACCCAGTCCGGGTAACCGGCCAATACCGCGGCATTGGCCAGACCCGCAGTCGGCGACCGCAGCCATTTCAGCGGTCCCACTCCATCGGGAGAACGGCCCCACGACACTCCGCCAGCCACCGCGCCAAATTCCACGCGGTCGGCAAAACGAAGCAAATTCCCTGCGGCGTCCGCTTCAATGAGAAACACATCATCGCCGTCACTACTCAGAGCAAACGGCACCGCGCACCCGGGATGTTCAGGATTGTTAAACTGTGATTCATCAATCCCAAGCAGGCCCCCCGGCTCGACCGTGCTCCCGTCCGGAATTCTGAATTTGCGATAATCGTCCGAAGTATCACTGAGGAACCAGCCGCCCACCGGTTGACGGATTTCGCTGATGTTCAGCAATTCAATGAAATCGACGACCGGTGCCAGCGAAGCTGGCAGCACCTCATTGATGATCATCCGGCGATCCGGCCCGTGGCCTAGGGCGCCGGGAGATCCATGGAATTCAGAGGATGGCCGCCAGTGGCTAGGATCGGCCAGAAATACATTTTTTTCTGGCTGCGTGACGGGAAGCCCGGTCAGCGAGACCAGCTCGAGAGAACTCCCACGCCCGTCGGCGCGGCCGGGCCAGGCGCCAGCGTCGCTCCACGTCACCGCCAAAATGGGTGACTGATCGGCGGCCGTCACCCAGATAGATTCGCCCTCGTTGGCCAGCGACCCCGACCACTCGCCGACGACCCGGAGACCGGCCCGAAACCACGGTGACTGATTGGACTGATAGCGAGCGGCAAAGACCGCTCTGTCTTTGACCACGACCGCCATTTCTCCTGGGAGCAGCACCATGTCCTCAGGGAAAGTAAAATCCACCGCTCCGGACAACGTGACTCCGGAGAGCCTGACCGCATGGGACGCCGTATTGGCCAGCTCCAGAAATTCCGCACCAGTTTCACTACCGGCGGGATGGTACTGAATCTCCGAGAGCGTTACATTCGATGTTGAGGCGGGCTCCGTCCCGGCGAGGAAGAAAAACGCCTCATTGACGGCCGACCATTCGGCACCGACCAGCGCCCTCGTCTTGAGGGTGGTGGCGGTGGTCACGAGCACTGGCTCCGGCGTGGCCGGGATGGTGGCGGCCAGCTCGAGATCAAAACTGACGTCGCTGCTGGAGGCGGTGGCATTGTGCACCTCGACGGCAATCAGATTGACTCCGTTCCGGAGGTCATAATCCGACGCGGCCAGCGACTGCACAAACCAAGCATTTCCATCGTCCTCCACGCCAACTCCACCATTCCCCGGGGTGGAGAATCCGACATCGGCGGCGGGCATGGCCGATCGAAAAACCTCGCGACCGTTCAAGTAGACTATGGCTCCGTCGTCACGCTTCAGACGAATGGTCAGTCCGTTGATCGATGAAGCCGCGTCCACGGTGAACTCGTGACGGAAATAAGTGGTTAAATTCCTCTGCATACCGGCGGTGGCGGGATCGACATCGACGAACCCCACATTTGTCACCTCATCGCCGTCGCCGTATCCACATTCCACGGCTCCCTGAGCCCACCCCGAGTCATCGTAACCGGCGGATTTCCATGATGGACCGGGGTCAGCGGCGGCGGCGAGGAATTTCCAGACGGCCCCGGCCCCGGCTTGGTCGTCGTGAGCCGCGACCAGCGTCCGGCGAGTCACAGAGGAACGGTAGGGGCGGGCCGCCGGATGAACCGCTCCGCCCGGCAGCCGTGGGTCGCTGCCGTCCAGAGTGTAATATACCACAGCCCCGGCCGGCGCCGTCAAAAACACCTCAGTGCCAGGAGCGACCGCTCCACCGCGCTGACTCATCTCGGGCGCGTCCACCGGATACCACCCGCGACTGCGAAACTGACCGACCTGCACAGTCGCGCGCCGAGGGAAATACGTATTCATCAAGTAGTTGCGCTCCACCGTCCATTCGCCATCACGGTCCCACGGCAACGGTCCGACACTGCTACCCGGCTGCCACCGCGCCGTCTCCGCCACCATCGCCGCATTGATTTCCTGGGCGCGCAATTCATAACCAGCCGCAGCCGGCCCGGGCGTCAGCACGCCGTCATGAAACAAATGTTTGTAAATGCGGTCGCGGAAAAGCACCCGAAAATCAGCATGCCTCATCAGCTCGGGAAAAATATTGTC
>JBIPMR010000711.1:0-2976 GCA_044369025.1 Luteolibacter sp. | reverse complement strand
AGCAACGGAAATCGCGTTGTTGTAGATGCGGACGTCATCGAACGAGCCAGCAGAACCCCGCGCTCCGTTGCTGAAGAGCCCTGGATCGCGGCCAAGAAAAACGCCGTTGGTGCCGTTCGTCAAGGTGGCGGCGTCGGTCGCAGAATGGACTTCCACCGCGTTGACGAAAAATTTCAGGAGGTTTTCAGAATTCCGGCTGATGACGAGATGGTGCCAGACGTCGCTCGCTAGACCGGAGGTCACCATGACCGAGCCGACGCCATTGTGGTGGAAGAACGAAAGATCGAATTTTTCCGTGGCGGCTTTGAAATTACTCGCATGGAGGTTCCACCGCCCCGCCTGGCTTTGGTTTGCGGAGAGGAGGTGCTCTTGCGGGGTGCCCTCGGTGCTGACGTCGAAGCCGCTGATACTTGCGCTATTGCGCTTGAACCAGAAGGCGAAGGTGAAGGGTTGCAAGCCGGGTGCAACGGCCCCGAGCTCAATCCGTTGGAAGCGCGTGTTGAGGCCGATGGCCGTTCCCGGCGCTGCCGTGGCTCCGGAAAGCGCGCCGACGGGAGCATCCGCCAGGTTGCCCGCGTGGTTTGAATGGGCGCGAGCGCCGCCGGGAATTTCGTTTTGAAGCGCGGCCCGGTCCGCGGTGTAGTCCAGGGCGAGATCGTCGAGTTTCCAATGCTGGCTTAGATCCGCGGCGGGCGCGGCGGAAGCGAGCAGGCTTGCCAAGCTGATGCCGAGGAGTGAAATCATGGCGAGTCGGGCATCGTCGCTTTCAATCGCATGAATCGGTTAGGCGGCGCGGGTGCTCCGGGTGAGATCGCGGCTCGCACGGTCGCGACGCCATCGGTCAGGCGGGTCTGGGTGAGGGTGACGGCAGCGGGATTGTCCGGGACCCACGAGGGATTCTGATAGCGGAAGCCGCTGGATTCCCAATTGCCTAACGAGCCGCTGGTCTGGATGGAATACCGGGCCGTGGGGTCGGGCCGCAGCTGGAATTCGAACTGCGCGGGGCCGCCTGCTTCCAACGGCAGCATGCGGGTTCCCTCCTGCGGCAGCATGCCGGCCGGCCGCCCGAAAATGTAGCGGTGGAAGTTGCTGTATCCGGACTCGCCGGGATCATCCGGGGGAGTTGTGCCGGGTTCGCCATACGTTTCGCCGAAGGCCGCGCGCGCCCATTTGCCATAGCCGCCGCCGGCGAGTTGATTGAGTTCCGGGCCGACGGCACCGTCGTAGATGCGCAGGTCGTCGAGCCAGCCATCACAGGCCGAGGACATCGGGTTGCCGGGCCTGCGCCCGGCGAGGACGCCGGTGGTGGAATTGGTGAAGTCCCGCTGGTTGGTTCCGGTGTGGACGAGCTCGCCGTCCAGATAGATCCGGAAATTATCCTGCAATTCCTCGCCGCGGACCAGGGCGACGTGGCGCCAGACGCCCGGTTTGATGACCGGTGAAAGCAGAATCGCGCCGTAGCCGTCGTGGAAAAACTCCAGCTTGGGTCCGCCGTTGCGGGTGAGGTAGGCCGCGTCGCCGGAAAGGTGCACGTTCCAGCGTCCCGCCTGGCCGCCGTTGGCGGACAGAATGTGGTCCTGATCCGCGTCCCAGCGCTTGTAGGCGTTGTTCCTGAACCAGAACGAAATGGTGAACGGATCGGTCCGGGGGGACACGTTGCCCAGCTCGATCCGGTCGTAGCGGCCTCCCAGATAGATCGAGCCGCCCGTATCCGGGGTGGCGCCAGGTTCATTGAAGCGCACCAGGTCCGTGGCGTCCGCGGGCGCGAGCACGCTTGCCGCTTGCGCGGGACTGGCGGTGTTCGTGAGGGGGCTCGATCCAGTAAAGGACGCGGGATTTTCATCGAGTTTCCAGTGGTGAAGCAGGCTCGCCTCGACGCGGGCGTAATTCCATACCTTCACCTCGGAGATGAGTCCCTCGTAGGCGAAATTGGCTTGGTTCGCCCGGCCGATGAACCAGGCCGTGCCCTGGCTAACCGTCGCGTCGGAGGTTCCGGAGTCCACCCGCACGCCATCCAGCCACAGCGACCATTCGTTGCCGTTCCGGGCAAGATCGGCCCGGTGCCAGAGCCCGTCGTCGACGCGGACGGTCGAGGACAAGGCCGCCCCGAGATGATGCCACCACTTGAGCAAGCCATTTTCCACGAACAGGCCGCAGCGGCCGCTTTGATAGTTGTTGTTGGAAAACAAGTGGCCCTGATGGTTGTGGATGCCGCTGGTCTTGAAAGTGACCGAGATGTTGAAATCGCCGCTGGCGGGGATCACCGTCGGGCGGTTGGTATTCACCGCGCGGCTGGAGCCGGAAAAGTCGAACGCGAGATCATCCGCGGCGGGGCCGGGTTGGCCGAGCAGCGGCGCGCTGACCAGCGTGCCGTCGGCGTTGCCGGTCGCGTCACAAACCGGCCCCGGATGCATTTCGTTGAGCCGCCAATGCCCGATCAGGCGCTTGGCGGGAGCGGCGACTTGTTTCCAGACCCGTACCCACTCGCTCTCGAAGGTCGTGGGGTAATGCGCGGGGTTCGGAGTGCCCGGCCAGCCGCCGACCGCGAGGTTGACGATCAGATAGTTGTTGGCCGACTGGGCAATGGCGGTGGTGTTGGTGAGCAGCGAGACCCGGTTGTTTTCGTAAAACCAGCCCATCGAAGCCGGTTTCCAATCGAGGCCGTAGGTGCGGAAGCTGCCGGTGAGGTTGCTGCCGGTGTGGGTGTTGAAGTAGGAACTCTTGTTATCCCAGGTGCCCCAGTGGTAGTTGGTGTAAAAGGTGTTGCTGCCGTTGAGATTTTCGAAAATGTCGATCTCCGGCGGCCAGCCTCCCTGGAGCGTCCAAAACGCCGGCCAGGTGCCGGTGGCGGCCGCCAATTTGAAGCGTCCTTCCACGTAGCCGTGGGTGAAATTGAACTTGCCGGAGGTGTTGATCGCGCCGGAGGTGTAATCCACCACGTGGTAGCCGTCGTGGTTGACGGAATAAGGGGCGGAC
>JBIPMR010000710.1:0-2985 GCA_044369025.1 Luteolibacter sp. | reverse complement strand
GGCCTATCAGAAATGGTGCGGCGAAAAATTCACCGGCTGGCGTGCGGCGGTGGGTGATGATTTCCGCGACTATCTGTTCGCGTTGATGAAACAAGGTTTCAAGCGGGCGACCATCCGGCTACGCTTTGCCGCGCTGCGCTCGTTTTACAAATTCCTGGTGCTGCGCCGCGGTCTCGCCCGCAGTCCGGTGGCGGAGGTGCTGCTGCCCAAGCCGGAGCGCGGGCTGCCGGTGGTGCTCACCCTGGCACAGATCGACGAGTTGCTGGCGATGCCGCTGCGGCTGGCGGTGGATGCCAAATCGCCGCCCTGGCTGGGACTGCGCGATGCCGCCATCCTCGAGCTTTTTTATTCCTGCGGGCTGCGGATTTCCGAACTGCTGTCACTGGATGTTAGGGATGTCGATTTCATCGGCGAGACGGTCAAGGTCACCGGCAAAGGCTCGAAGCAGCGCATCGTCCCGGTCGGCGGGCCGGCGGTCAGCGCCATCCAGCGCTACCGGCAGCAAGCGGCGGTCACTTGCGGGCCGTTGTTTCTGAGCAAACGGCGGACGCGCATCACCCAGCAGGCGGTCGATCAGCTTCTGAAGAAATACTTGAAACACAGCAGCATCCCGTTTGCGGTCAGCCCGCACAAGCTGCGCCACAGCTTCGCCACCCACCTGCTGGACGCCGGGGCGGACTTGCGCAGCGTGCAGGCATTGTTAGGCCATGCCTCGCTCTCGACCACCCAGATTTACACCCACGTCACCAAGGAACGCCTCCGCCAGGCCTACGACACCGCCCATCCCCGCGCGTGAAATCCCTCCCTCCATCCCTCGTGAAATTTTCCTGCATCCTCAGCTGGCTCGGTCTCAGCGCCTGCTCGCCGCCGCGCCCGCCGCTGCCTGTGAGCGGCGGTGCCGGCGTGCGCGACGAACTCGCCGGGCAGGTCCGCAGCCGCGGCAAACTCTCGGTCCTGTTCGTCGGCAACAGCTACAGCTTCGGCGTGCCCCGGGCGTTTTCCAAACTCGCCGCCGAACGCGGCCGGCCGGTGCGCACCGGCCACTCGACCTACGGCAGTTGGACGCTGGCCAAGCATGCCGAACATGCCGCCACTCTCGAAAAAATCCGCAGCGGCTGGGACATCGTGGTGATCCAGGAGCAAAGCCGGATTCCCTCGCTGCCCCCCGGCAGGCGCGATGAGGCGATGTTCCCGCCGATGCGCGCGCTGGTCCAGGAAGCCCGCCGGCAAGGAGCCGTGCCGCTGCTCTATCAGACATGGGGTCGCCGCGATGGCGATGAATTTGTCGAAGGCGATGATTTCCACGCGATGACCGCCCGCCTGCGCACCGGCTATCAGGCAGCCGCCAAAGCCAGCGGCGGAGTCGCCGTCGCCCCGGTGGGCGATGCCTGGGAGCGGGAATTCCACGCCGGCCGCGGCGCCGCGCTGTTTCAGGATGACGGCAGCCACCCCTCGGCCGCCGGCGACCAGCTCACCGCCCGGGTCTTCTACGAGGTGCTCTTCGGCAAATGATCTGGGAACGCGAGTCTGCGACTCGCCGTCCATGAAGAGAGAAAGGGAGCGTCCGAAGGGCAGCTCTTTCGCGCCCCATGGGCATGCGAGTTGAGGCCGACGAGGTTTGAAGCGTGGGCGGCAAACACGAAACTGCCGTTGACCGGTAGATTCAGGGAGGCGCTTGCCGCCGCAGCGATGTTGCCATTGGCGCATCCCGGCGCGGAGCCGGAGATCGAGGCGACCCCGAGGCGCATCTGGGTAAAACTCGTAACGCCATTCCCCGAAACCACGATGTTGGCCGCGCCGGTGGATGTCTCAGTATCAAGCCAGCCGCGCCGGACTCCCGTGACCATGGCGTAGGCGAACATGCCGGAGCCCGATGTTTCCTCCCAGGTTTCCGGCTTGTCCACCAGCTGGCGCCACAGCCCGGAGGGTGCCTGATTTTTGAGAAGCGCGGCCATCATCTTTTTGTAGCCGCCCATGATGGCCGGGTAATTCGGATGGCTTGCAGGCAGGCACTTGAGGATCTCCGTCATGCCGGCGGCATACCAACCGACTCCACGACCCCAGACAAACGGGGAATCCTCGGCATGCCAGAAGAGCCCGTCTTCTTTTTGCAGGCGTTTCAAGTAAGTCGCGGTCGTGAGGGCGGCGCGGTCAAGATATACCGGATCATGGGTGACCCGGTAGGCGGCGGTCTGGATGGCTGCGATCATATAAATATCATCGACCCAGTAACGCGCCTGAGCGGTCACCCCATCGGCTGTCGGCTTGAGCCACTGTTCATCGGCACGATGCATCCCGAGTTTTTTCAACGCGGGATCCTGGGTCAGCCGGTAAAGCTCGAGCGGCACCATGCCGAGGACTGCGTAGTCGACATGGAATTTGTCGGGCACGAGCTTTGGGTTTTCCCGATACCTGTCGAACTTGCGAATGAGCTGCCCGGCCAGTTCGTTGTCACCGGTCTCGCGGGCCAACTTGAGCGCGCCAAACCAGGAGACCGCATCCGGATAGCGGAGAAGTTGATGATCTTGATAGTGACCGCGGGGCAGGAAGTTTTGAGCAACCCTCTTGCCTACCCCGGCCGGTGATTTTCCCTCCGGCCAATCGCTGAAGCACTTCAAGGCGGATTCTTTCGCAGGGGCCGTTTTGGGGTAGTAAACCGTTTTAGCAGTGGCTGCATCCGGACCAGGAACGAATTTCTCCCCGGTGGCTGGGGCTTGGAGGGTCGGCTCGCCGGTGAGCAGACCGTGCTTCACCAGAAACCGGTCGGTGGCGATGAGCATGGCGGTTTGCCACTGGTTGCTGTAGTTCCAGAATCCATGGTTCTCCCCGGGCGCGATTCGGTAGTCGATGGTTTTCGTGCCGAGCGACTTCCATTTCGCGTAGGGCCCATCGTCCCAGGATTTTTTGTAGCCGTCCATGTCGCCGAAAAAGACGATGGTCGGCGGCAGGTCCGCCTTGAGATGCCGCTCAACATCGATCGCGGGG
>JBIPMR010000087.1:0-9170 GCA_044369025.1 Luteolibacter sp. | reverse complement strand
CGCGGCGATGCGTTCCAGCACCCCGGCTTTGTGGAGACGCATGTCCCAAGGCCGGCTGCCGTTGGCGAAGATATCGGCCTTGGCCAGCAGCGCGTCCGCCTTGGCGCGCAGGGTGGAGCTGCTTCGCGGGGGGGACAGGTCCGACGATGATGTGGCGGTGGCGCTCATCGTTTTTCCCGAGGGGGAAGGGCAAATTAGCCCCGCTTGGGATTTCTTCAACCGCCGGTTTCAACAGCCGCGGTCGTCCCCCAAGCACTCGGCTGGACCTTGGCAATCGTCGGAAAAGCCGTCCTTCCACCGTTCCGATCGATCAACGGGACGGGAGATCCGTGGGTGAAAACTTCCAGCCCGACGCCCTGCCCTCCGCCCGGGGATCCGAAAATTCGCCTTGAAAACCGCCTGATTGTCGCCTTGCTTGCGAACGACTCAAACCCTGTGGCTCTCGGAAGGCTCCTTCCCGGGCCAAGCCTTCGTGGAACCTGATGATTTCCAAAACCCTCCATCTCGACCAGATGATCGCGCCCGGCCTCACCGGGAACGATCAGGCGAGAATCGCGCGGTTTACCGACTATTTTGCGGAAATCCGGCCGGTATTATCGGCGTTTCTGGTGACCCGGACCGGCGGGGATCCCAGCGCGGCGGGCGACTGTTTGCAGGAGGTGGCCGTGGTGCTGTGGAAGAAACACGACGCCGGCTGGAGCGCGGAGGATTTCCGGCGTTATGCCTTCCGCTGCGCCGACATCGAGGCCCGCTCGTACCGGCGCAGATGCCACCGCCTGGGCAAGCGCATCGTCTATCTCGCGCCCGACGTCGTCCAGGCCTTGGGAAATGAAACCCAGGAACAAATCGCCGCGGACCCGGTGCCCGGTCGCCGGCGGTTGGAAGCGTTGCAACTCTGTCTGGACGGCCTCGATCCCGTTCAGCGGCAACTGCTGGATGCCCGTTATCAAAAGGATGGGGTGGGGAAAAGCGTCGCCGATATCGCCAAGGAGCGGGGCTGCAAGATGGAGGCCCTCTACAAGCGGCTTGAGCGCATCCGGACTTCCTTGCAGGGTTGCATTTTAAAACGTCTCAAGGAGTTGCACACGTGAGTCTCATTCCCTCAGAACAACCGCCGGAGAGCGGTGAATTGATCGAGCTGGTGGATCGTTATCTGGACCAGCGCCTCGCCGAAGCGGACGGCAAGCGCCTCGAGGCGCTGTTGCGCGATGACCCGGCGGCCAGGCGGTATTGCGCGGGGCGGATCCGGCTTCATGCGGAACTCGATTCGTTGGCCCGCCCGCTGCGGATCGAAATCCACGAGGACCGGAATCTGGTCATCGAGCAGACAGGCGGTGTCTCCACCGTGACCGCCCATCATTCGAACCGGGTCAGCGTGGCACCCTCGATGGGACGCGGCGAGGCGTCCGCAAAAAACCGGCGGGCCAGATGGTGGCTCGTCGGGCCGGCACTGGCGGCGGTGCTGCTCGCCGCCTGGTGGATTCACCTGACGCGTTCGGAAGCGGCGCGGCAACTGGCACCCGCCCTGTCGCTCGCCGCCTTGGAGAATGCCTCATTCGAGGCGGAAGCGCTCGGCGAAGGCGAAATCCGCAATTCCGTCGTCGGCTGGGAAACCAGCACCAACAAGCGCCAAACTTCGGTGGTCAATCCGGGCCGCGGCCTCAGCGGCGGACTCCATCTGCCGGAGTTGGAAGCCAAGCTCAGCAGCCAACAAGTGCTGAGCCTCACGATCGACCGCAGTGCCGAAGCTGGCTGGGTCCGGCAGCGCCTTTACGCGGAAACGGCGATCGGCGCGAAACGGCTGCAACTCGCCGACATCGACGGCCGCACCCTCCAGGTGGAAATGACGCTGATCCGTCCCGCGGTCGAAGGCACGGCTTTCGCGCAAAACGATGTGTTTCTCTTCGCAGGCATCCAGGAGGAACTGCGGCCGGGAAGAAAGGCCGCGATCTATCGGATCAACACCGGAGCCAAAGGCTGGCCGCAAGCCGACCGCCATCTCGCCTTGGCAAATGACCAGAGGGTGAAAGTCAGCTTTGATCTGAAAGTCAAAGTCGGGGAAATGCGCGGAGACGCGTTTTTCGTGCTCGGCGTCGCGCGGGACTCGCCGCCCGGGGGCGAGATCTACCTGGATGAAATTTCCCTGAAGCTGTTGGACCGCTGAGCGACCCGCCCGGGGCGGAGCTTGGCCGGAAGACGCGCTCCGGCCCGGGTCATGGTCACCGCGTGCGCGGCTCTTTGACGGAACACTCCTACTTCACGGTCACCCCTTTTTCCCTCAGGCAGGCGGTTGCGGCTTCCGGGTCCGTTCGCTGCCACTGGCGGACGACGTCATCGAGGCAGGAGCGGCGCCGGGCGGGATCCGTGAGGGTGAGCGCCCAGTCCACCGCGGTGGCCCCGTCGATCCTCGCGGCGACCGGGGCGAAACCGCAGATCGCGATCTCGCGCCGCCTGCCTGCCGGTAGCGAGCCGATCCATTGCGCCGCGGCTGGATAGTCGGCGTGAGTCCATTGACTGGTGAAATCGATGATGGCGCGTGTGTCCTCGCTGCGGAGGGATTCCAGCAACCATTTTGCTTTTGCCGGAGTATCGGGTCCGATGTTCGCGGCGGCGATGCTGGCGGCGGCCAGGTCGTGTTTCTCCGGCGCGAGGGATGCGGAGCTGAGGATCTGCCGCGCGGCGTCGAATCCGTGTTGATCCGCGAGTTTTCTAACGAAATGAGGGAAGTTCTGATGGTGCAGGGCGGTGCTGAGTTCTTCCATCGCCTGCCTTCGTGCCTCCGGTGTCTGCAAACGCCCGGCATGGTCGATGGCGGCATCCCGCTGCTTCAGGTAGGGAAGTTGGGAAATCTGCTGCGCGGCTGCGGATCGATTGCCCTGGGCGGCAGCGATCTCGTTGCGGAGTTCCGCGACGCGAGGGTTGCTGGATTCGATCCTGCCATCGGCTTGGGCGGCAGCGAGCCACTTTTGCAAGGCTCCCGCATACGGAAGGCTCATGGTTTCTCCATGGAGCGTGGCCCACTCCTTGAACGTTTCGAGCGCGTCGTCGGTGGCGACTTTGCCGGTGGATGCGGCGTGGTCAAATTGGGTGATCGCCCAGGCGGGATCCGATTTTGCCACATGTCCCAGGACGGTTAGCCACACTTGACGGGCAATCTCCGCATTCTCCGGATCGAGTGGAAAAATCTTTTCCAGCAGCTCACAGATTTCCTGGAGCTTTGAAACGGGGGCGGCCTCGAGTTGCGCCTGATATTTCATCCCCAGTTCTTCCATGCCACTGCCGGTCTCCCCGGCCGCACCGCCTTTCAGAAGGTCGGCGAGCTCGGCGGCGAACTTCGCCGGCTCGATGGCGGGTGGGCGCGGGCTGGAGCTTTTTCCCGCAGGAGTGGATGCCGTTGCCGTTCCGGGTGGTCTCTTCACCGCGTCGCGCAGCATGACCCGTTCAGCGTGCGCGATGGATTCCCTGCGTTTGAGGTTTCGGGTTTCGTTGAGGAAAAACGCGGCGATGCCTCCCAGCAGGAGAATGAGAAGGATGTGATGTTTTTTCATGAGGGGAATGGGGGAATGTTTCTCAACGATTGAGCTCGATGTGCCGAATGGCATCATCCCTATCCTTGCTGGCGGGAAGTTTCCGGAGGTATGTCAAGGCCCGGCCGCTGAGGTAATCCGAATCAATCCGTCCTAACCAGGACGTGTAGGCGATGGTGAGCGCGGGATCGGGACTTCCTTGTTGGGCCACTTCCTGTTCGTAAGCTTTGAACGACTGATCCGGGTTGCGGCTGTTGTAGGCGAGTTGGCCAAGGTATGCCCCCACCATCTGGCCAGCCGCTTCGGGAGGGGCTTCCTTGCGCAGCCAGGCCGTGCTATCCGCCACGCGATTCCAGTCCGCGACGCGCCTGTCGTCGCCCGGGACGAAAGAGGATTCAAGCGCCGCCGTGACTTGTAGGTCGGAACGTCTTGCTGGATCGAGGTTGAGGATCTTCGACCATGCGGTCACTCCGGTTAGATCGAGTTTGCCGCTGGCGACGGCGGCTGCGATGCCGCTTGCCATCAGGGTGTCGCGCTCCCGGTCGCCCATGCCGAGCGATCGGGCCCAGGTGAACGCGGCGTTGGGATCGTTCGCCGCCATGGTTTTGATCGCTCCCTCGGCGGCGGGTATCTTCTGCTCCGCCGCTAGCGCGGGCAGAATTTGCCGCAAGGCATCCGGGTCGGTGACTTCTTGCAGCGCGGCGGTGACATCGGCCGGCAGCATGGTCGCCAACATGGCTGCCGCTTCCGTTGGATTCGCCGCCACCTGCGCCGCGAAACGCAGGCGGGCGAAACTCCGGTCGATGGCGAATTTTTCAAGACCGCTCGGAGCGATGCTTTTGCCATTCAGGCCACCTGAGGCTGCCGTCGCCACATGCCAGGCATGCGCCGCCGCAGGGTCTTCGGCCAGCCAGGCCTTGAAGGCCTTCGCCGCCGCGGCAGACACTAGGAATTGGAATCCGGAACCACGCCCCACGAGTTGACTGGCGATGCGGGTGGCTCTGGCGGGGTCTTTCGAAATCAATTCAGCCATGATCCTTTCCGCGACGCGGCCGTGGATCGGGCGGCTGATTTTTTCGGCATCCAGGAGCAGGATCTCCAGGGATTCCGCATCCATCGCGGCGAGCTGTTTCCCGAACTGCTCAAGGAGGGCTCCTTCCCGCATCGAAATTTGGTGGTCCCCCGCGTAGATTGCCGACACTTGGGCGATGCCCACGTTCTTTTGCGCGTCGATGGCTCCTGCCCGGCGGTTGGGGGAACGGCTCGTTTTGATGCCGAGTTGGTCGCTCAGGGATTGGATTTCGGTTTCCATGGTTGCCACCCGCGCCCGGCTGGATTGGTTGATGCGGTGGATGACGTAAATGCCGCCGCCGCCGAGGACAAGGATGGCGGCGGTGATGGAGGTGATGGCTTTCTTCATGAGGATGACGGCGGTGGCGGCTTTCGCGGTGTTGCTGAAAAGATGGCACGCGCCGATCCAAGCGGCGGCACGCGCGAGCCACCGGGTGCGCTTGAAATCGGCCTGGATCGGAGATGGCAGGGAGGCATGGAGCCGCGCGGCTTCGCTTGAAGCCAGGTGCTCCGTTAGAAGCGTGTCGAGAGTGAGGGTCCGGGCGGCGAAAGCCCTGGCGGCGGCGTTGGAGCGCAGCAGGGAGTTCAGTTCCTTGCGCTCCGCTTCCGGCAAGGATGGGTCTGCCGAGATCAGAAGGAGTTCGCCCAGTCGTCGGTGATCGAATTCCGGATGATTCATGCGGCACCTCCCGGGCTCATCTGGCCTTCGATGCATTCGCGAAGTTTCGCCCGCAGCCGCAACAGGATTACTTTCATCGCACCGGGGCTTTTGCCGCTGTGAGTTGCGACGTCCCGAATGGAGTGCCCGTGAACATAGTATTCGCTGATAGCGTCCCGCTGCGCCGCGCTGAGTTTTCCGAGGCAACGTTCCAAAAACTCGGCACGGACGGAACTTTCGTGCGCATGGAGTGATGCGGGATCGCTCATCAACTCCACCACGTCCGGGTCGAACACGTAGCGTGAGCGCAAGCGCTGGCGATCGCGGATCACCCCCAGCACCTCGAACTTCGCGACACTGATTGCCCAGGACAGGAAAAGGGTGTCAGGGTTCCATTGCCCGCACTTCCTCCAGAGGGTGATATTGGTCCGTTGCAGGGCCTCCTTCGCTTCGTCGCTCTGGCCCAATGAGGCGTGGCAGTAGCCGCGCAAGGCCGCTTGCGCATCGGTCAAGGCGCGGATGAACGATTCGTCAGGCGGGTGGTCAGGAGGGGTCGGCATGGGAGTCTTCACCCCTATACTCCGCCGGAACGATCTGCGGTTACAGAATGCGGGAAGGAATTTTGCCGGCGTTTTCGTGGCACCTCGGAAATCCGCCCGCGCGAAATTCCCGATTCCCGGCGGGACCTGCCAAGGTGGGAAAGTCCCGATCTTCCTTCGCCCGCGGGGAAACCGAGGCCCATCCGCCGAAAATGAGTCAGATTTTTTCCCGGCAAGCCGTTGGGTAAAGTGACAATGAAAAATCCAGTGTCCCTCCACCTCCCAATCATCGCAAAATGACGGCGATCTCAGTCACGGGGGTCGCAGATCCAGCACGATTGGCGGAGCCCCCGGCGATCCGGCCGGAGTCCGGCACACCGCGCGGGTTGCCCGGAGCCACCGGCCACCGGCGCTTTCTGGTGGTCCTCGCCGCCCTGCTGCTCGTTCCCTTCGCGCGGGCGGATGACTTCGATACCCTGCGCCTCAAGTGGTTTGATACGCTCGTGGGGACTGGCTACGACATCCAGGACCCGGCTCAGGCAAATAGTTACCGCTGGGTTCATGATTCGTTCGAACCCATCATCGATCGCGGTGCCGCGTGGGATCTGGTGCGCGGGCGCTTGGTCCCGGCACCCTTCAGAACATCAAGGCCACGGTGCTTGATGGAAGTTCGGGCAAGCGCTTCGTCCGCCTGCGCCTGCCAGGCCAATGAAAAATGACTTTTCGAAATCCCAACAGCCTTGCCCAGACTCCCCGTGCCTGATGCCAGGCGGGCCATTGCCTCTCTTCATGATGAAATCTCCACTCAGATTCTTCCCCGCGCTCATCGCGGCGTTTTCCCTCCCGGGTTCTGCCGTCCCGGCCGCCGAACCCACTCCCGCGCGCCGACCTAACATCGTCATGATCCTCATCGACGACATGGGGTGGGGCGACTTATCCTGCTTCGGCAACAAGGAGGCCAGCACCCCTAACATCGACCGCCTCGCCGCCGAGGGCCTGCGCTTCGAGCAGTTTTACGCCGCCTCGCCGATCTGCTCGCCATCGCGCGTCGGCCTCTCCACCGGCCAGTATCCCCAGCGCTGGCGCATCACCTCTTACCTCAACCACCGCACCGAAAACACCGCGCGCGGCATGGCC
Source organism: Luteolibacter sp. (assembly GCA_044369025.1). Taxonomy (GTDB): domain Bacteria; phylum Verrucomicrobiota; class Verrucomicrobiia; order Verrucomicrobiales; family Akkermansiaceae; genus Luteolibacter. The sequence goes on along the minus strand of JBIPMR010000087.1, from coordinate 2,238 downwards.
CAGTGGCTCGATCCGCAGGCTCCGATGCTCGCGCGAATGTTGCACGCCACCGGCTACGCCACCGGCCATTTCGGCAAGTGGCACATGGGCGGCCAGCGCGACGTGGACGACGCGCCGCCGATCAGCGCCTATGGATTTGACCGCTCCCTCACGAATTTCGAGGGCATGGGTCCCAAGCTTCTCCCGCTCACGCTCAAGCCCGGCGATGCCGAGCCCGGGCGTATCTGGGCCGATGCCGAACAGCTCGGCCAACCGGTCACCTGGATGCCGCGCTCCCTGATCACCACCGGCTTCACCGACGCCGCACTCGAGTTCATCGACGCTTCGGTGCGCGCGGGAAAACCCTTTTTCGTCAACCTCTGGCCGGATGACGTGCACAGCCCGTTCTGGCCGCCGGTCGATCAATGGCGCGACGGCAAGCGCGGACTCTATCACTCCGTGCTCGAGTCCATGGATCATCAGTTGGGCAAACTGTTCGAGCGCATTCGCACCGATCCCGCGCTGCGCGACAACACCCTGATTCTCGTCTGCTCGGATAACGGCCCCGAAGTCGGCGCCGGCTCCGCCGGCCCGTTCCGCGGCAGCAAGGCCATGCTCTACGAAGGTGGCATCCGTTCCCCGCTCGTCGTCTGGGGCCCCGGCTTCACCGCTCCGGATAAAGCCGGCACCGCCAACCGCGCGTCCTACTTCGCCACGATCGATCTCGCGCCCACGCTGCTATCGATCACCGGTGTATCCCCACCTTCCGACATCGCCTTCGACGGTGTGTCCATGTCCGCGACGCTTCTCGGCCGCTCCGAAGCCTCGCGCGACCGACCGCTCTTTTTCCGGCGTCCTCCCGACCGCGCCGCGTTTTCCGGCGAGGAAAATCTCCCGGATCTCGCCGTGCGCGACGGGCGGTGGAAACTCCTCTGCACCTACGACGGCGCTTCTCCCCAGCTCTACGATCTCGACACCGACCCCTCGGAAAAAATCGACCTCGCCGCCGCCCAACCCGCCGAGACCGCTCGTCTAGCAGCGGCTGCGGTCGCATGGCAGCGCTCGCTTCCGGCCGACAACGGCGCCACCTACCGCCCGCCGCCGCCGAAAAAGAAACCATAACCGCGACGTTCCCCGCCGTTTCTAACGATCTGTGAGCCGCTCTGCCGGCCTTCATGGGCACCCACCATGAAATTTCACTCCTTCTGCCCGGCCTTCCTCTTGACCGCACTGCTGGCCGCCACTTCAGGGCGGTTGATGGCCCAAGTCGACTAGGACGGTGACCACCCCTGGAACCAGCGTGCCGAATCGGGCCCTGATTCGGAAGTGCCAGGCTGGTTCTACGGGGGCTGGGGTGGCTTGCGGGCAGGGGCGGTGGACAGCGGGTGGCGGGCAAGTCACTTGTCGCGATGGAAGGCGCGGAATTTCGGGACGGCGAGCTGTTGGGAGGAATAAATGCCGGTGTGGCCGCTGAAGCGGTAGGCGACGATGCAGGCGGTGGCGATGTAGAGGCCGTTGCCGGCACCGAAGAGTTCCATGCCGAGCAGGGTGGAGGCCAGCGGGGTGTTGGTGGCGCCGGCGAAGATGGCGACGAAGCCAAGGGCGGCGAAAAGATCGACGGGCGCCCCGAGGGCGAGGGCGAGCGTGTTGCCGAGGGCCGCCCCGATGAAAAACAAGGGTGTCACTTCGCCGCCTTTGAATCCGGCGCTGAGGGTGACGACGGTGAAGGCCAGTTTCCACAACCAGGCGGAGGCGGGAATCTCGATCGAGGTGAAAAGCGCGGGCAGGGTGATGGCGTCCGGGCGGTTGCCGATGACGCCGAGGCCGAGGTAGTCCGGGGTGCCTGAGAGGAAATACAGAACGATGACCAGCAGGCCACCGACGGCGGGGCGGAGTTCCGGCCGCGGGATGTGGTGTTGGAATGCCGCACCCAAGCGGTGGGCTGATTTGGAAAAGAGCATGCTCGCGAGGCCGAAGGCGATGCCCGCCAGAATGACTTTTGCGAGCAGCCAGGGTTCCATGTGGAAACCGCTGTTGGCGACGGCGACGTGGTAGCTGGTGTGGCCGACGCCCCACGCGTGGCAGGCCCAATCGGCGATGACGGAGGCGATGAAACAGGGCACCAGGGCATCGTATTGCATCCGGCCGATGACAAGCACTTCGAGTGCGAAAACGGCACCGGCGACGGGCGTGCCGAAAATCGAGCCGAAGCCGGCCGCGACGCCGGCCATCAGCAGGATGCGGACGCTGGCGGCGTCG
>JBIPMR010000709.1:0-2990 GCA_044369025.1 Luteolibacter sp. | reverse complement strand
AGCCGAAGGCGACCATCGAGTGGTCGAGCAGCGTGCCGTCGCCTTCCCGGATGCCCTTCATCCGGTCTAACATGTAGGCGTATTGTTCGACGTGCCAGCGGTTGATTTTTTCGTATTGGGTGAGCGCGTCCTGGTTGTTTTTGTGATGGGAAACCGAGTGGTGGCCGTCGTTCACGCCGTCGATGAAGGAGAAGTTCCGGTTGGTCACGTCGTTGCCGAACATGAAGGTGGAGACCCGGGTGGAGTCCGACCAAAACGCGAGCACCATCAAATCGAGCATGATGCGCGAGTGCTCGCCATGATCGAAGCGCGGGCGTGAGTTGAGCTCCTCCTCGCGGGAGGCCTTGCCCATGGCGCTGGTGATGCGTTGGTCGAGGGCTTCGATGTTTTTCAGCACCTCGGGTAATAGATTTTCGCCGGCACCGAGCGAGTTCGCCTCCTGCTCGATCCGGCGTTCCACTTCGCGGATGGATTCGAGGTATTGATCGAGTTTCTGGCGGTCCGCCTGGCCGAGTTTCGATTGCAGGCGGCGGGCGTCGTCGCGGACGAGATCGAGCACCGATTGTTGGTCGGAATCCTGTTTTTTGCCCTCGGCGGATTTGGTGCGGAAGAGCCGGTCGAAAGCGACGCGCGGGTTGAGCTCGCAGGGCAGGGGAACGGTCGGCGTCTTCCAGGAAATGTGGGAGGCGTAGAGGCGGGTGTAGTTGACGTTGGTATCGACGCCGGTGGCGACCGGCTCGGTGCCGAGTTCGAGCGACGGCAGTTTGCAGGTGCGGCCGATCTGTTGGGCGGCGATCTGGTCCATCGAGATGCCGCCGGCGTTGATGTCGGAGCCGGTGGTCTTGGCGATGGTGGTCCCGGTGAGCCAGCCGCCGGTTTTCACGTAGTGGCCGTCTCCTGAAAACGAGGCTTTGTTCTCAAGGCCGGTTAGGACGAGCAGGTCATCGCGGTGGGATTCGAGCGGTGCGAGGATGGGCGAAAGTTTGAAGCGGGTGCCATCGCCCTCGGGAGTCCAGCGGTCTTCGCGGACGCCGTTAGGCATGTAAAGCAGCGCCATCCGGACGGGGAAGTCGCCGCCATTTCCGGCAGCCGCCAGCAGCGGGCGCATCGCGTCCAGGACGGGCAGTGCGAGGGTGGCGCCGAGGCCCTTGAGCATCATGCGGCGTTCCAGCATCCAGCGGTTGGTTTGGAGATTGGCCATGGTTCAGATAGATTCTAACGTTTTTCGGAGCGGTGTTGAAACGGGTGGGAGCGGGTGACCGCGTGGATCAGCGGGCGGATTTTCAAATCGTTGTTGCGCAGGTTTTTCACGAGCTCGGTGATGACCGGCTCGTCGTAGTATTCGAGCGAGCGGCCGAGCGAGTAGGCTAGCATCTTGCGGGCGAGGTTGCGAAGGAAGAGTTCGTCGGACTGGAGAAGCAGGTCCTTGAGCTCGGCGGGGGTGGAGAAACGGATGTCGCCGGGCAGCGTGGCGAGCGAATCGATGGGTTTGCCATTGGCATCGGTGGTGCGCCAGCGGCCGATCGCATCGAAGTTCTCCAAGCCGAAGCCGAGCGGGTCGATTTTTTCATGGCAACCGGCGCAGGACGGCTTTTCGCGGTGGATTTCGAGTTGCTCGCGGAAGGACAGTCCCTCGGAGGATTTGTCATCGCCGGGCAGCACCCCGGCATCGGGCGGTGGTGGCGGCGGCGGGGTGCCTAACAAGGTATCGAGGATCCATTTCCCGCGTTTCACCGGGCTGGTGCGCAGCGGGACGGAAGTGGTTGTCAGGATGGATGCCTGGCCGATCACGCCGCCGCGGTTGCGGTCGGTGAGGGTGACTTTCCGGAGTGGCTCGCCGGTGACGCCGGGCAGGCCGTAGTGTCTGGCAAGTTCGGCGTTGGCGAAAGTGTAGTCGGCGTGGATCAGCTCGGTGACCGGACGGTTTTCGCGGATGAGGAAGTTGAAAAACTCGACGGATTCCCGATACATCGCGGAGCGCAGGGAAGGGGTGAAAGTGGGAAAGCGCTTGGTGTCCGGATCGGCGACTTCACGAAGTTCGTCGAAGCCGAGCCACTGGCCGGCGAAGTGCCTGGAGATCGCCTCGGCACGCGGGTCGGCGAGCAGGCGCTCGACTTGGCTTTCGAGGATTTTGGGTTCGGACAATTTGCCCTCGGAGGCGAGGCGGAGGAGCTGGCGGTCCGGCGCGGAGGACCACAGGAAGTAGGACAGGCGGGTGGCGAGTTCGAAGTCATTGACCTTCCACTCGGATTTTCCCGGCACATCGGTTTCGGCGCGGAAGAGGAAGGTGGGATGCACGAGAAGCGCTTGCAGGCACGGGCGCAATGCCTCTCCGAACGGCATGCCGGCTTTCAGGTTTTTTTCGAAAAGCGCGAGCATCGCCTGCAAATCCGCATCGGTGGCGGGGCGGCGGAAGGCGAGGCTGGCGTGGTATTGAAGCGTGGCCTTGGCGGCGGCGAGCGGGGTGACTTTTTCGCCCGGTTTGCTCACCATTACCCGGTCCAGGCTGGCGGGTGTGGCATAGAGTGAGGCGATGATTTTGCGGGACGCCTCCATGTATTTCTCCATCAGGACGGGCGGGACGAAAAGCGCGTCGGCGACGTTGTCAAAACCCTCGCCGCCCGCGCCATCGGCCGGGAAATCGCGGCCGGGGAAAAAGTTCACGCCGAAGATATCGCGGACGGTGTAGTTGTATTCATTGCGATTGAGCCGCCGGATGGTGGTGCGCCCCGGATTGCGGGGGAAATTCCCGGCTTCCAGTTTTTTGGAAATCGCCCGGATTTCCTTCACGAGGGTGGCGCGCTCGGCATCGGTGGGGAGCGTGTCGGTCTCGTCTTCGGGCGGCATGTCTTTGTTTTCGATCTCGACCGCGAGGTTTTCGAGGAAGCGATGGTGCCTCAGCGCCGAGTCGGTGGAATCCAGCGGGTGCACTTCGATCCCGCCTTTTTGTTTTTCGGGGCCGTGGCATTCGTAGCAGTATTTTTGCAGCA
>JBIPMR010000086.1:0-9172 GCA_044369025.1 Luteolibacter sp. | reverse complement strand
TTGGCGAGGTATTCGAGGTTCACCTGATGGACGATGCCGATGCCGGGAGGGACGACCTTGAAGGTGTCGAAGGCTTGCTCGCCCCATTTGAGGAACTCGTAGCGCTCGCGGTTGCGGTGGAATTCGAGGTCGAGGTTTTTCTCCAGCGAGTCGGGTCCGCCGGCGTAATCGACTTGCACCGAGTGGTCCACGACCAGATCGACGGGCACCAGCGGCTCGATCATTTTGGCGTCGAGGCCCATGCCATCGACGGCGGAGCGCATCGCGGCGAGATCGACGAGCAGCGGTACGCCGGTGAAATCCTGGAGCACGATGCGGGCGACGACGAAGGGGATTTCATAATCACCGGGGGCCTTGGCGTTGTAGTTGGCGAGGTTGGTGATGTCTTTTTCGGAGACTTTCAGGCCGTCGTTGTTGCGGAGCAGGGATTCGAGGACGATCCGGATGGAAATGGGGAGCTTGCCGAGATTGGGGAAACCGAGTTCGGCGAGGGCGGGGAGGGAGTGGAAATTTCCCTGGGCTCCAGAGCCGGTGGTGAAGGTGCGGAGTGTGTTCATGGATGGATCGTTGTAAGAAAAGTGGACGGAGGGTTTCTGTCGGGAGGTGGTGTGGCGCGGAGGTTAAGGATGCGCGGGGATTTGTCAAAATCGATCACCGCCGGGGCGAAGTTGATTTCCGGGGTTGAGTGGGTGAGACGGCTGTGCGTAGCGTCGGCGCATGCGAATTGGAATTATGGGCGTGCTGCTGGTGGCTTTTTTGATGGTTTCCTGCGGGGGAATGGGGCCCGAGCCGCTGATGGGCGATCTGGAAGCAGGCGGCGAGCCAGCGGAAGGCGGCATTGCGGAGGTGCCCAACCCGAGCGCATCGATGGCGAAAAAGATCGGGAAACCGATCGAGCAACTGCAGCGCGGCCACGAAGTTTACATGCTGCGCTGCGGCGAATGCCACCGTTACGAGCTGCCACAGAATCTGGACGTGGATGAATGGCAGGACACGATGCCGAAGATGATCAAGCACGCCGGGCTGGAGTCTTCGGACGAGCGGGCGGTGCTGGATTACGTGGTCGCGGTGAAGCTGGAGCGCGGCGAGTGAGCGGAAATTTCGACCTGCTGGCGTTTGCCGGGGTGATGGCGCTGGGGCAGTTCAGTCCGGGGCCGGATCTGGTTCTGCTGACGCGCACGGCGTTGAAAAGCGGGGTGCGGGCGGGAGTGGAGATGGCGTTGGGGATTGCCTGCGGGCTGCTGGTGCATGCGACACTGGCGGTGGGCGGACTGGCACTGGTTTTTGATCGCTTTCCGATGGCGCGGGATGGGCTGCGCTGGGCGGCGGCGGGTTATCTATTGTGGCTGGCGTATGCGATTCTGAGAGAGGTTTTCGTGGCGTGGTATTCAGGAGTGAAGGCGGAGGTGGATGAGGTGGGTGCGGCGCGGCGGCCGTTTTTGCGCGGGCTGTTCAGCAATTTGCTCAACCCGAAGGTAGCGATTTTTCTCGCGGCGGTGAGTGCGCCTTTCCTGCGGGGAGATCGCCCGGACTGGTGGCCGTTTGCGATCCTGGGCATCGTGGTGCTGCAAGGCTGCGTGCTGTGGTCGCTGTGGGCCTGGCTGTTGCAGTGGCAGCCCTTGCGCCGCCGGTATGCGCGGGCGGCGCCGTGGCTGGATCTGGCATTCGGGCTGGCGCTGGCCGGGTTGGCGGTGCGCTTGATGGCGGGATGAGGCTGACAAAAAGCCCCGCGGTGAGGCGGGGCTTTTCGGGAGGTTGGAAATTTTCAGTGAGCCGGGATCAATTGAACTTCGGGGCCTTGTGTTGGCTGAAGTAGCCGTCGCCCAGATACATCGATGAGGCGTAATCCGGGAGCGGGCCGGAATCGGGAGGCAGCGGGATGTTGCCGTGAATGGCGTCTTCCGGCTGGGAATGGGCGATGCTGACGGGGGTGCCGACTTTGACGAGTTGGAAAAACTTCGGGGCGAGGTTTTCGTGCATGCGGATGCAGCCGTGGGTGCAGGGGTGGTGTTTGACCCAGCCGGTGTGGAAACCGTAGTTGGGTTTGAACTCGCACCAGTAAGGCATCGGCGTGCCTTTGAAGGACCAGCCGGCCGGTTTGCTGCTGATCATGGTTTTTTTCACGTTGTTGCCGCTGTAGGCGTAGCCGTGGGTGTTGGCGCGTTTTTTGGCCACTTTATTGAAAATCTTGAAGCTGCCGGATGGGGTCGAGGTCCCCGGGGAGCCGACTGAAACGGGCATCGAAAGCAGAACTTCCGAGCCTTCCATGACGTAGGTGCGCTGCTTGCTGAGGGAGACTTTCACCCGCACGTTGCCGGGATTGGAGGGCAGTTTGGTGGGCCGGTCATAGGCATGGTAGGCGGTGAGGCCCGAGCCACTGGAAGACGTCGAGGAGCAGGATGATAGAAATGCGGCCGCAGATGCCGCGACGGCGAGGATGAGAGTGGATTTGAAATTCATGGTGATGTCTGGAATGCGGGTGACCATCGTGTTTTGAGCGGAAAATGCAAGAATCGTGTGTGGTGAATCGGCTCAACGCGCGCGTTCCCATCCGTCGACTTTGTCATCGATGAACCAAACGGAGGCCAGACGGTAGGGGACGTAAATCACCTCCGGTCCGAATCCGTAACCGGAGTTCGCATACCGGCCGCGTCCGTAATCGGGACCGTATCCGGGGGCGAAGCTGCCGAAGAGGCTGGAGGAATAAACCGGCAGCGCGCCGGTGTAGTCCCAACGGGCGGTGGCCTGCTGGTTTTTGGATCCTTCGAAGCGGCGGTCCGGCGGACCCCACGCGAGCTCGACGGCGGCGGGTGGCATTCCCGGGTCGATCAGTCCTTGTTGCACGAGGCCCTGGTCCGTTTTGCTGAGTGAGGCGAATTTTTCCGGTTCCCGGTCGATTCTCGCCTGCGGAGTGGATGGGGCGCAGGAGGCGAAAACCAGCGCGAGCAGCAAGGGGGGAAGAGTCGCTTTCATGAATTACGGCTAGTGGCAAATGACGGGATTTGCAACGGGTGTGTTGGCGATTTTAAAGAACTTTGCAAACGGGCTTGCCAACGGTGAATCCGCCGCAGCAATCTCTCGGCGAACGTTGCCCCGAATCAAAATGTCAGAACTTCTAGAAGATGGCGATCTCACCGCCGCATTGAAAAAATGCCCCGAGTGGGACTACGAAAAAAAATCGATTACCCGAACCGTTGAGTTCGAGGAATTCATGGATGCGATCGATTTCGTCAACGATCTCGCTGAGATCGCCGAGGAAGCGCAGCATCATCCGGATATCACCATTAAACACACCAAGGTGACGCTCAAGCTCACGACCCACGATGCGGGCGGGGTGACCGAGCTGGACATCGAGCTGGCCCAGCGCGTCGACAATCTGGTGGACTGATCCACTGGCTGCTGGCGGATCCTTTCAAGACGGTGGCACCCACGTGGTGCCGCCGTTTTTTTATCAGCGAGGCATCATCAGATCTTCGTCCTTCATGCCGGTCAGGTTGTTGAGGCCCTTGAGCAGCTGCCTGAGGATGACGAAGAGGAAGACGAGAATCGGCACGCCGATGACGGCGAAGCCCCAGCCGGTGAGTTTCCCGACGATGCCGTTGTATTTTTCGAGGGCGTCGATGGCGGTATGATCGAAGGCGCGGAAAAACCAGAGGGCGAGGCCGAGGTTCATGATCGAGCTGAGGAAAAACGAGGCGGAGAACCAGCGGGTGGACTGGAGCAGGAGGTTCTGATAGTCCGCGGTTCTTCCGAGTTCGGCCACCTTGTTTTCGATTTTCGGAATGTCGAAAATCGAGTCGTTGTAGAGGAAGACGTTGAGCAGCGGGGTCTCGGTGCGCGCGGAGGTGAGGATGGCCAGCCCGAGGACCAGCGGGATGGAGGCCTCCTTCAGGCCGAAGAGCAGGCCGGCGTTGTGTTTCACGCTGCCGTCCTGGTTCCACAGGTAGAGGGTGAGTCCGCCCGTTAGAAGGATGGAGACCAGGCCGAGCGCGGAGAAAAAATTGGGTTTGCGCGTTTGGATGAAAAACCAGATCCCGTAGGCGAGCGGGAGGACCAGCGCCACGACCATCGCATACAGCGGGCCGATGTGCCAGACTCGGGCAGACTTGCCGAGTTTCTCCTGGATCTCGGGATCCTTGCTGAGAAAACTCAGAACGAGCACCGGGATGATCACGTTGATCAGGATATTGGCGAGCGGGTGTTCCTTGGCGGGTTTGGAAACAGGCATTGTGAGTTGGCTAGGGCGGGGATGGCACCAAAAAAAGAGCGGCCTTGGAGAGGGTTCCAAGGCCGCTGGATTTGAAAATCAGACGGTTCCGAAGAGGGTCTGGCCGGTGGAGCGGAGGTCGTCGCAGGCGGTTTTCATGCGCTCGCAAAGGCTGAGTTCGCCTTTTTTGAGATACGAGCGCGGGTCGTAGTGTTTCTTGTCGCCGACTTCGCCGTCGATCTTGAGCACGCCTTCGATGTTCTGGCACATGTGGGAAACAATCGGCCGGGTGAATGCGTACTGGGTGTCGGTATCGATGTTCATTTTGACGACGCCGTAATCGAGGGTCTCGCGGAGGTCGCTCTCGGAGGTGCCGGAGCCGCCGTGGAAGACGAGGTCCATTTCCGCGGCGGCGCCGTATTTGTCGGTGACGGCCTTTTGGCCATCGCGCAGGATGGATGGCTTGAGTTTCACCGCGCCGGGTTTGTAAGCGCCGTGAACGTTGCCGAAAGTGGCGGCGAACAGGAAGCGGCCGATGGGGTTGAGCGCTTCGTAAACCTCCACCATGTCATCAGGTGTGGTGTAGAGTTTTTCGATCGGAAGTCCGGAGGTGTCGTGGCCGTCTTCCTCACCACCGACGCAGCCGGCTTCGACTTCGAGGATGATGCCGAGTTCGGCACACTCTTTGAGCAGGGCTTTGGAAATTTCGAGGTTTTCCTTCAGGTCAACGACCGAGCCGTCGAACATGTGGGATTGGAACAGCGGACCTTTGCCTTCGGCGATACGCTTGCGCGAGGCTTCGAGCAGCGGCTTGAGGAAGCCCTCGACCTTGGCCGGGTGGCAGTGGTCGGTGTGGAGGGCGATGAGCACGTTGTGTTTCTCCGCGAGCAGGTGGCAGGCTTCGGCCAGCACGATGGCTCCGAAAGCGGCGTCCTTCACCGAGGTGCCGGATGCGAACTCGCCGCCGCCCGTGGAAACCTGGATGATTCCGTCGGATTTTGCTTCGGCAAACGCACGCAGCGCGCCGTTGATGGTGGGCAACGAGGTGACGTTGATGGCGGGGTAGGCGTAGCCACCTTTTTGGGCGGCGTCCAACATGGCGCGATATTGCGCGGGAGTTGCGATTGGCATAGCGGGGTCTGCGTAACCAGTCCGCAGGCCATCGACAAGCCGGAATGCAGCAAGTTTCGGTAAATCTGTCGGGCTTGCGGCTTGCCAATCGTCCGTTCCCGATGTTGTTTCCTCGCCAGACCAATGACTTCCGCCGAATCAATTGTTTGTAAACCAACGCCTTGGTTTCTCCTGCGTGCCTTCGTGATGCTGCTGATGTTCGGCGTGTTCGCCGTGCTTTTCTACATCGACGGCTCCACCGGCTACCGGCAAAAGAATGTGGGCTACTATCTCCACAAGGCTTTCCAGCAGGCGAACACGGAGTTTTCGCAGATGAATTCCGACGGTTCGCTGACGGCCGAGGCCTGGAAAAGCCATGCGGAAAAACAATCGGTCGCACTCCCGGAGGATCGCTCGGTCTTGCCGACGGAGCTGAAACTGCCGCTGCTGTGGCCGGAAGTGCTGCACGATTTCGCGCGCATGAAGCCACTCCAGTGGAACATCCTCTGGCGCGAATACACCAAGGAAAACGGCATGAACGCCTCGCCTCCGGAGGAGCCCTACACCGCTCGCAAAATCGCCGAGCAGTGGATCGTTTTCTGGATCTGCCTCGGCCTCTCGCTGATCGCCGCGTTTTTCCTGATCCGCACGCTGGGGCGCTCGATCTCGGTCGATGCCAGTTCGATCACCTCCCAGAATGGCCGGCGCATTCCGTTTGCCGAATTGAAGACCCTCGACCTCCGCAAATGGGAGACCAAGGGCCTCGCATTCATCGACCACGACGGGCCATCCGGCAAGGGACGCATCCGCATCGACGGACTGACCTACGGCGGATTCAAAAAGGAAAACGATGAGCCTGCCGAGCGCCTGATGCGCCTGATCCGCGCGAATTTCTCCGGCGAGATCATCGAATACACCTCGGTGGATGCACCCGCAGCCAGCGAGGATACGGCGAAGCCCGAATGATTGATTTTCCCGATGTCCGAGCTTTTCCTTGCCAGTTTCGTTTTCGATGTTGCCAAGTCGGTCCATCAAGCGATAACCACGTCCAACGCCAACCACAACCATAGCAACTCATGTCAGATAAAAGTATCGAAGCCCGCGTAAAAGACATCATCGTCGACCAACTTGGCGTCAACGCTGATCAAGTGACCACCGAAGCAAAATTCGTCGAAGACCTCGGAGCCGACTCGCTCGACACCGTGGAACTCGTGATGGCTTTCGAAGAGGAATTCGACATCGAAGTGCCGGATGAAGAAGCCGAAAAGCTGCAAGCCGTCGGTGACGTCATCACTTACATCACCAGCCAACAGGCCTGATTCCGGCAGCCGAAACGCTTTCTGAAAAGGGCGGACTCCCTGGCGGTGTCCGCCCTTTTCTTTGCTTTCCGCCGGATCTGGGAGACACTCCCCCGCATGCATTCACCCGACGATATTCACTACGCGCTTGAAACGACCAAGGTTCTCCGTGAGCCGGACCGTCGGATCGACACTTTTGGTGAAACGCGGTTTGAATTCCAGCTCATCAGCGAGCTGATGGACCGCAGCGGTGAGGTCCGCATCCGCACCGGCGAGGTCGAGGCGATGCGTCCGCGCATCCTCCGTCCGTCGGCCTACAACGAAGTCCAGCTAGACGGCTTCGATCCCTCCGCCCGCGCCCGTTTCGACAAACTCGTCGCAAAGCTGCGCGACGAGGGCAAAGACCTCGCCTTCCTCCAATACGGCTTCCAATTCCGCCGCGGCCACGTCCACGAGGAAATCATCCACGACACCCTCGACGCCGTCCGCGAACGCGTGCTCGAAGACATCCGCCGCTCCGGAAATCCTTCCCTCGCCGTGATCGAAGGAGTTGACGACGCCTGGGAAATTTCCATCCTCAAGTTCTCCTTCGAAATGATTCTCCGCTCGCATGAGATCAACGCCTTCGACTTCAAGCGCCGCGGTCTCATTTGACAGTCTTCCGCTCTCGCCCATGAGTCTCTGGTCGTTCTTCAAATGGATCGCCGCCCTCGGTGTGCTCGCCGTCATGACCTTCACCGGCATGCTCGCCTATCATGTCGTCGTCGCCCCGCTCGGCGGCATTTTCGAGGAAATCATTCCCAACCCCGCAGAAATCATCGGCAACCAGCCCGACGCCGACTTCGCGAAAATGCTCGATTCCGCCGAGCTGCCCGACATCGACCCCGGCGAAAAAGCCTTCCAGAAAGCCCACGAACTGCTCGCCCTCGGCAAACTCGACGAAGCCCGCGAAAAACTAACCGCCATCGTCAACGTCTTTCCCACCTCGCCCTCCGCGCCCGTCGCCCGCCGCATCGTCGGCGACATGAACCTCGACGAAATCCTCTCCAGCTCCCACATGGCCGGGAAACAAATCCACGTCGTCAAACGCGGCAACTCCTTCCTCGGCATCGCCGCCCAATACCAGACCAGCATCGACTGCATGATGCACCTCAACAGCATGATGGAGCTCAAAAACCTCCAGCCCGGCGACGAACTCCTCGTCATGCCGCTCGAATTCCGCATCCTCGTCGAGCCCCACCGCAAAGCCCTCTCGCTGTGGGAAGGCGGACGCTTCATCCGCGAATACAACATCGTCCACCTCAGTCCCTCTAACGGCCTCGCCGACCAGCGTGGCACCATCACCTCCAAGGCGGCCGAGCTCGATCAAAAACGCGTCCTGCCGCAGTCCCGCGAATACCCCGCCGCCAGCAAGCTCATCCAGTTCGGCAAGCCCGCCCTCCAGATCAGCGGCTACGACGGCCCCGCCGAAGACGCCCCGCGCGGCATCGTCCTCCGCCCCCACGACATGGAGGAAATCAGTCTTCTCACCCGCGTGGGAAATGAAGTGGAAATCCGCAATCCATCCCGCTAAGGTCCGGTGGCGGCTGTTGACAGCGGGGTTCGAATAGGCATCTTTCAAGCTCATGAAAATTACGGCATTGCTGCACGATTGTTCCGCGGATGGCGAAACCGGCTATGCCGCGAGTTGTATCGAGTTTCCGGAGGCCAACGGCCAAGGGGAGTCAGCGGAGGAATGCTTGGACGATCTGCGGGCGGCGGTGCGGGCGGTGCTGGACTACCGCAGGCAGACCGCTGCCGAGTCGTTGGGTGAGGGCGAGAGACTCGAAATGCTAACGGCATGAAGCGGAGCGATCTGCTGGCGCACTTGTCGACCCATGGATGCCGGCTGGAACGTGAGGGTGCGCGCCACTCGATTTGGTTGAACCCGGCGACTGGCGACATTCAGGCCGTCCCTCGTCATCGTGAGATCAAAAAATTCACCGCGAGATCGATTTGCCGCGGGCTGGCCATCCCAGAGCCTCCGGGAGCATGACGAACCTCTCCGGGTCGTGAAACGTCGCCTTTGATCATAGGAGTCTCGATTCTGATGGCTTCCTGCATTGGCCTGCTCCTGAGGCTGGCCTCTCACCCCGCTCTCCCACCCCATCTCCGCACTTGCATCTTGTCCCCCGAATCCTGAATCTCTCCGGGCATGCAGCTCCTCGAATTTGAAAAACCCGCCGCCGAACTCGAACGCGAGCTCGAGAAACTCCGCGCCAAGTCATCTTCTCAAAACATCGACATGTCCGCCGAGATCTCCATCATGGAGACCAAGCTCGCCGACACCCGCGCGCACATCTACAAAAACCTAACCCCCTGGCAGCGCGTGCAGATCGCCCGCCACACGAATCGTCCGTTCATGCTGGATTACGTCTCGTTGGCCTTCACCGATTTCCAGGAACTCCACGGCGACCGCCACATCGGCGATGACGCCTCGATGCCCGGTGGCTTCGCCCGCATCGGCGGCCGCCGCGTCGTCGTCATCGGCCATCAGAAAGGCCGCGACACCAAGGAA
>JBIPMR010000707.1:0-2993 GCA_044369025.1 Luteolibacter sp. | reverse complement strand
CGTCCTGACACCCCCGGAATGGGGCGTGGTGCTGCCTTTCCGCTGGGTCGAAATCGAAGGTTGGCCGGGCGAACTCAGCCCCAAAAACATCGTGCGCAAGTCCGCCTTCGCCAGCACCTGGGATGACCAAGCCTCCGCCTTCGAATCCTCCGACGAGCTGCTCAACCGCATCTGGGAGCTCTGCCGTTACTCGATCAAGGCGACCACCTTCGCCGGCATTTATGTCGATGGCGACCGCGAGCGCATCCCCTACGAAGCGGACGCCTATCTGAACCAGCTCAGCCATTACGCGACTGATCGTGACATCCGGATGGCGCGCGACACCTTTGACTGGTTGCTCAAACATCCCACCTGGCCGACCGAATGGGCCTCCCACATGATCTTCATGGCGCATGCGGATTACCGGCACACCGGCGACACCCAATGGCTCGCTTCCCGCTATGAATCGCTCAAGCCCAAACTCCTGTTGGAGCGCGCCCGCGCGGACGGGCTGCTTGTCAGCAACGAAGCCCAGATCAAAAAAACCGACATCGTGGACTGGCCACAAAAGGAGCGCGACGGTTTTGTTTTCAAACCGGTCAACACCGTGGTCAACGCCTTTCACATCCGCTCCCTCCAGATGATGGCGGAAATCGCCGCCGCCCTCGGCAAGGACGCGGAAGCCGCCAAATACACCACCATGGCGGACAAGGCGCACGCGGCTTTCCAGCTCCTGCTGTTCAATCGTGCCAAGGGTGCCTACCGCGATGGCGTGGGCACCGATCACGCGTCCCAACACGCCAGCCTGTTTCCGTTAGCCTTCGGCCTGGTGCCCGCCGAATACGTCCCGGCGGTGGTCGATGCCGTGCAAAAACGCGGCATGGCCTGCTCCGTCTATGCCGCCCAATATCTGATGGACGGGCTGTTTGCCAACGAGGCAGGCACCCGCGCGCTGGAACTCGTCACCGCCGCCACCGACCGCAGTTGGCGGCACATGATCGACAGCGGAGCCACCATCACCTGGGAGGCATGGGACATGAAATACAAACCCAACCAGGACTGGAACCACGCCTGGGGAGCCGCCCCGGCCAACTTGTTTCCGCGTTACGTCCTGGGGGCCGGGATGCTGACACCCGGCTGGAAGCAGGCGCGCATCCGCCCTAACACCGGCACGCTCGCCCACGCCAAAGGCAAAGTCCCCACCCCCCTCGGCCCGATCAGCGTGGGCTGGGAAAACCGCGGCCCCTTCGAGATGAATCTCGATCTTCCCGCCGGCATGACCGCCGTCCTCGAACTCCCTGCCTCGGCCTCCTCCAAGGGAGTCTCGATCAACGGCCAGCCCGCGCCCGCGAAGCGCGCCGGCTCGCGCTGGCTGGTGGACAAGCCGGTCTCCGGAACGGTGAGTGTCGTGGTGGAATAGACCGTTTGCCGAAACCCGTTGCCACCTGGAATTTTCGCTCCGCGGTGATTGACCGTTGGCGTCAGCATACCCCGGGCTTCAAACGTCGCGCCGCGCCGCCCTCAAGGAGAGGCGATCTCCGAATCGCCTTGCCCATGAGGTGACCCTGGCAAGCGCTGCGCTCACGTCATTGGCCTCCCATGGGCGGCGGCGGATCGGAGTCCGCCGCTCCTGGTGGCGCTTCGCACTCCGCACGGGATGCACCCATTTCCACAATTCTTGACGCGCGGCAGCCTAGAAACCCCCGAGCGGTTAGACGGTGGCGTGGACGGGCGTCCAGGCGGCGTTGGCTTTGGACGAGGCGACGGCGGCTTCGATGAAGGCCATGCCTTCGACGCCGTCGTCGATGCCTGGGAAGTCATAGCCTTCGGCGCGGGGGTAGGTGCCGGCGATGGCGTCCGAGATGGCTTCGGCGGCGGCCAGATAGATATTGGCGAAGGCCTCGATGAAGGCTTCCGGGTGGCCGAAGGGCAAACGCGTGTATTTCGCGGCTTCCGGGCCGTTGTAACTGTTGCCACGGCGCCAGACCTGCCGCGGCTCATCGGCGAATTTCACGATCAGTTCGTTCGGATGTTCCTGGTGCCACTCGATGGAGGCCTCGCTGCCGTAAACGCGGATGTTGAGGTTGTTTTCATCGCCGGTGGAAATCTGCGAGGCGTAGATCACGCCGCGCGCGCCGCCTTCGTAGCGCACCAGCATGCTGCCATCGTCATCGAGCGGGCGGCCGGGAATGAAGGTGTTGAGATCGGCGGCGATTTCCTCGAGTTCGAGGCCGGTGATGTAGCGGGCGAGGTTTTCGGCATGGGAGCCGATGTCGCCGATGCAGTTCGAGATGCCGGCCACGGAAGGATCCATGCGCCAGTTGGAAATGGCTCCGTCGGCCTGGTCTTTGAGCGCGCCGACGGCGTAGCCCTGCGGGTATTCGGCGACGATTTTGAGAATGCGTCCGAGTTTCCCGGCTTTGACCATGGCGCGGGCCTCCTTGACCATCGGATAGCCGGTGTAGTTGTGGGTCAGGGCGAAAACGAGGCCGGATTGATCGACAAGTTTTTTCAACTCCTTCGCTTCTACCAGAGAGAAGGCGAGCGGCTTCTCACAGACGATGTGGATGCCGGCTTCGAGGAAGGCCTTGGCGACCGGATAGTGGAGGTCGTTGCGGGCGACGATGGTGACGAAGTCGATGCGGTCGCCTAACGGCCGGGCGGCCTCGCTCGTCGCCATCTCCGCGTAGGAGGAGTAAACACGGGCGGGATCGAGGAAGAAGTCCCCGCCGGAGAGTTTGGATTTTTCCGGATCGGAGGAGAAACAACCGGCGACGAGTTCGATCTTGCCGTCGAGGTTGGCGGCCATGCGGTGGACGGCGCCGATGAAGGCGCCGCGTCCGCCGCCGACCATGCCCATGCGTAGTTTGCGGTTCATGTGTTTGAGGGGTTGGGATTGTTGATTGTTAGATCGAGACCGGCTTTCCGGATTCGGCCGACTGATAGAGCGCGTCGATGATTTTCATCAGGTTGAGCGCCTGGTCGGGGGTGTTGAGCGGCTCGGCGGTGCCCTC
>JBIPMR010000708.1:0-2993 GCA_044369025.1 Luteolibacter sp. | reverse complement strand
ACACGAGATCGGCCATTGCCGCTGGGTTGGCCGAGATCGGGTTGTCGGATCATAACCCGATGCCAGGGCGCTTTGACGAGTGGCGAATGGCTCTTGCAGACCTTCCGGAGTATTTCGAGTCGGTGGCGGCGGCGCGTGCGGAATTTCCGGATTTTCCCGTTCGGCTGGGCTTGGAATGCGACTACTTGGAAGGAGGCAGGTCGTGGATCGGAGACATCGCCGGGATGGCGGAATGGGACTATTTGATAGGCAGTGTTCATTATATCTCCGATGGCTGTGCGGTGGATGATCCGAAGCACCTTTCCCGCTGGCGGACCGCTGCGGAGGTGGATGAGATGTGGGGCGCGTATTGGCGATTGTATGAATGTTGTATCCGTTCGCGGATGTTCGATATCCATGCCCATCCGGATTTGGCGAAACGCTTCGGCCTGAGACCCTCGGGGGATCTTCGGCGCTACTACGAGCCGGTCATTCAAGCGCTGGTGGATACCGGAGGCGTCATGGAGGTGAGTACCGCAGGCCTGCGCAAGGACGTGGGTGAAATCTATCCGGCGCGCGAAATGTTAGAGCTGGCGTTTTCCGGCGGGGTGCCGGTCGTGATCAACTCGGACGCGCATTCACCGGGCGAGGTGGGTGCGGATTTCGACCAGGCGCTGAGCCTGGTCCGGTCAGTCGGTTACACGACGACGTTGCGCTTCAAGGGCCGGAAGCGCGAGTTGGTTTCCCTGCCGGAATCATGGCCGATCCGAGTGGAAAGCTGAGACCTGTCGGAACAACCGTTTCCAAACATTCCTTGGCGCGCCGCCCATTACACCTAGCCTGATGACAATGAAACAAGCGGCATGAGCCATGATCCAAATCCCCGCTTACTGGCTGGCACCCGTAGCCAGTTAGGAATCGTCGTGTGGGCGGCCCTGGCTTCGTTCATCGCGTATTTCGCGATGTATGCCTTCCGGAAACCCTTCGTCGCGGGGATTTACGCAGGTGAGTTCGGAAGCACCGGGATCGCGCTCAAGACCTCGTTCGTATTGGCACAGATCTTAGGCTACACCTTGTCGAAGTACATCGGGGTGAAGGTCTGCTCCGAGGCTGCGGGTGGGCGGCGCGGAATGTTGCTTGTGGCTTTCGTGGTTTGGGCGGAACTGGCGCTGGTGGGATTCGGAGCCTTGCCGGGAACGTGGCGGGTGGTGGCGCTGTTCCTCAACGGCCTGCCGCTTGGAATGGTGTGGGGACTGGTGGTTTCGTATCTCGAAGGCCGGCGCTGCTCGGATGTGGTGCTGGCCTGTCTTTGCGGGTCGTTCATTGTTGCGAGCGGAGCGGTGAAGGATGTGGGCTTGTGGTTGATGAGCGCCCACGGAGTTTCCGAGGCATGGATGCCGGCGGCGACGGGAGCCTTGTTTTTGCCGGTTTTCGTGCTGGCGGTGGTGGCGCTGGCCAAGCTGCCGCCGCCGGATGATGCGGACCGGGCGGCACGTTCGACGAGGGTGCCGATGGCCGCGGCCCAACGGCGCGCGTTCATGAGGCGCTTCGCGGGGGGCTTGGTGGCGTTGTTTGCGTTTTATGCCGTGCTCACCGCCTTCCGCGATTTCCGGGACAACTATGGGATCGAGATCTTCAAGAACCTTGGTTATGGCAGTCAGGAACAGGGGCTTTTCACCCGGAGCGAAATACCTGTGGCGGTCGGGTCTTTGCTTGCACTGGCGGCGATCAACGGGGTCCGCGACAACCGTCGGGCGCTGATGGCCGCATTTGGAGTGATGTTCGTCGGGATGTTGTTGCTGGTGGTTTCCACGCTGCTCTCAAATGCGGGGATGGTTTCGGGCCTGGCATGGATGATTTCAACAGGCCTGGGGGCCTACCTCGCCTACGTGCCTTTCAATGCGATTCTCTTCGAAAGGCTGATGGCGGCCACTGGCTCCGCAGGCACGGCGGTGTTCGGCATCCAACTAGCAGACTCACTCGGTTACACGGGATCGGTGGCCGTGCAGCTCTACAAGGACCTCGGGCAGTCGAAGTTGAGCCGCCTCGATTTCTTCGCGGATTTCACGCTCGGCCTCGGCGTCTCCGGCTGTCTGATGCTCGGCTATGCCGCCTGGTATTTCCAACGAGAGAACCGGCCTTAAGTCGTCGCATTAGGATTCATGTCACCAGTCCTTCCCGCTGGTGTCACTCGTGTCACGAGGTCTTGCTGATTTGCCAACAATGTTCGCGGCCCAGCCATTGATTCGCGATGGGCATTCAGGCACCGTGACCACCTAATGAATTTCCTTTTCGCTCCCTCTGTTCTTCTCGCCCTCTGTTCCGCAGCTCCCGCCGCAACCCTCGTCGGCCTCTGGGAATTCAATAATAGCGGCAACCTCGCGCAAGCCACGGTCGGCAGCAATGCCACCCTCTTTGGAACCACCTCGTCCACCACCGGTGTGACAGGAGGCGACGGTGCCATCGACATCGCCACAGGCGTCGCTTCCTACATCACCGTGGGCAATCCAATCGCCGCGAACGGAGCCAGCGGCACGCCCACCCGCACCAACCAGTTCACCATCGTGCTGGATTTCATGATCCCCGACTTCGATGACGGAGGAGCGGATAATGGCAATTTCACGGGAGTCTTCGATTTCGACAACGGCGGTTCCGATGGCGACTATTTCATCCGCAAGCAGGCCAATGCAGCCGAGTTGGGCGTCAGCACGCTATGGAACTACGTCGGAGCCGGCGCAACCACTGCCAACAACGGTGCCGCCGGCACGGTGCGGGACAACACCTGGTATCGCCTGGTGCTCACGGCGAACAACGGCGTGGCGGGTGAGAGCTCGGTGTTTCTCAATGGCACCTTGATCGGCGACCATGCGACGGGAACCATCGATAATGCCCGTCGCTCGCTCAGCACCAGCACCGCGCTCCGTGTCTTCTGGGACAATACGGCCGGTGAAAATTCCCGGGCGCTGATTTCCAACCTGGCACTCTATGACGGTCGCCTGACAGATGCCGAGGCC
>JBIPMR010000706.1:0-2999 GCA_044369025.1 Luteolibacter sp. | reverse complement strand
AATTGGTGGCCGGCGGGTTGTTTGCGTTCGAAAGGTTTGGTGCCGGCGAGGTGGGGTTCGTTGGCGCGGCGCTGTGAGGCGTCGATGATCTGCGGGGTGGGCGTTTCGCGCAGCGGCAGGAGTATTTGGGAATCGTCCTCGGTGGATTTGGCGGCAGCGGGTTTCGCCTGCTCGCGGTCCTTTTTGCGTTGTTCGCGCTGGCGCTCGCGCTCGGCGAGCATTTCCGCCTCGCGGTTGGCGATTTTCCCGGCCTCGCTGCGGTTGGCCTGCCAGTCGTGGAATTGGCGGCGGGCGAGGCGGTAGCAGGCTTTGGTGAAACGCACCGGTTCCTGGCCGGTGAGAAGGATCAGCGCGACCAGATAGGTGCCGCCGGTGACGATCAGCGTGCCGGCCTTGCCGATGATGTTGACCAGCACGAATCCGCCCAGGCCGGCGCCCATCAGGCCGCCGGGGCCGTTCGGGCTGCAACGTTGCGCCCATTCCTTGAAGAAAAAATCCGCGGCGTGGAGCCAGGCGGCCCCGGCGAGCACCAGCACGCTGAAACCGATGACCGCCCGTGGCCAGACGCGGCCGTTGAAGGCGAGTTTGATGATGCCGAACCAGATCAGTCCGACCGGGATCAGCCCGCCGACCGCGCCGAAGAACAGGATCTGCAAAAACCCGAGAATGCCGCCGACCGGGCCGATGAGATTTTCGCTCGCCTTGCCTGACTTGTCGGCGAGAGGTTCGAGAAAGCCGCCGATGATCGGTAAAGTGGAGGGGCCGCGGAGGTCGGCGGGGCTGTATTTGACCAGCGAAAGCAGCAGCAACAAACCGGCCATGATCCAGATTATGCCGACGATCTCGCTGGAGCGTCGCGTGGGCTCGGGCACTTCGCCGCGCTTTTTATTGTCCTTGGCTGCCATGGTTTCGCTTGCGGCACAGCATCCCCCGAGTCGCCGCCGGGGGCAAGATCGTTTTCATAGCTGGAAAATAAGCATTTCCGAAGCAGTTGCGGCTTGGCCCGGCCGGGGCGGCGGGTGAATCTTGGCCTGTGCGGCTGCTTTCCCTGAAGATCCAAGAACCCCTGCCCGGCCGGGTTTTCCCCGAAATGGCGGAGCAACATGGCGCGGAGGAGGCCGCGCGGCGCTATCGGGCGGTCGTGGTGACCACGCTGCGCCAACTGCGGGGGCTGGCGGAAATGCGGCTGCGGCTGCTGGTGGATCCGGAGGACGGGCACGAGGCGGTGAGGTTCTGGCTGCTGCCGAGATTGGCGGACAAGTGGCACTGCGAGGAGACGGTTTTCCGCAGTCACGGCTGGGAAATCGACTTTGGCGGCGGGGCGGCGAATTTCCCGATTGAGGCGTCGGGCGAGGTGTTGTGCCCGAATCTGGGAGCGCGCTGGGTGCATGCGGCGTTGTTGGGGCTGGGCCGCACGACGCGGCAGGTCATCGGCCCGGCGAGTGGCGGCGGGGAGTATTTCCACGCGCATTCCCGCGAGCAAGCGTCCGATTTGCCGCCGCGGATTCTGCCGGAGCTGCCGGTGATCCGGACCAGCGATCACTGGCAGGAGGCAATTGACAGCGCGCTGGGGCCCGCCTTGAAACGGGCGTGGGTCGAGGAAGGTGGGGATCCGGATCGTTGCTGATTGCAACTTGATCCCGGCGGCAAACGCAAACGACTTGCAAATTGGCGGACGGCGGGCATTTTCCCGGCATGATTCGCGCCCTTCTCGCCTCGACTTTTCTCGGGTTGACTTCGCTATCCGCCGCTGAGCTGAAAGTCGCGGTGTTGCATCCGCTGCTGGCGGATCTGGCAAGGAACATCGGCGGCGAGCGGGTGACGGTGGTGGATTTGATCGGTCCTAACGGCGATCCCCACCATTTCGAGCCGACGCCGGAGGATTTGAAACTGGCGGAGGACGCCAGGCTCTATCTGGTGGCCGGGATGGGGCTGGAGGGATATCTGCCGAAATTGAAGGCGATCATCGCCAACAAGGCGGCACTCGTCGAGGTGGGCGCGACCCTGCCGGCGCTCGAGGGTGCCTGCGACCACGAAGGGCACGAGCATGCGCACGAGCATGAATTGGACCCGCACTGGTGGCATTCGATCGATTTGTTCCGGCGTGCAACCGGAGTGGTGGCGGACGCGATGGCGGCGGCGGCCCCGGAGAACGCGGATTTCTATCAGAAGAACGCGGTGATCTATCGGGCGAAAATGGACGAACTCGAGAAGTGGGCGAAGCGGGAGATTTCGAAAGTCCCGCGGGACAAGCGGCACCTGGCGACGGCGCATGCGGCCTTCAATTATTTTTGCAAGGACTTCGGTTTCACGGCGCATCCGGTGCAAGGGATCAACCGCGAGCAGATGCCGGACCCCAGACAACTGGCGGCGTTGGTGGCGGAACTGAAGAAGAACCAGGTGGCGGCGATTTTCCCGGAGAAGGAGTCGAACCCGAAGATTTTGCAAACGCTCACCCTCGACACCGGGATCAAACTGGCGGAACCGCTGATTGCGGATGGCACCGGGGTGAAGAGTTACGAAGAGATGATGCGGGCGAACATCGGTGGGATTGTCAGGGCGCTGGCGGCGGGCGCTTCCAGCCGCTGAGAGGTTTTCTGCAAATCGGAACGCCGAGCTCCCGTGGGATGCCGGGGTTGGCGACGATCTGGCCACCACGAATCGGACGGCTCTTTTTTTGAATGCGGCGGACGGGCGAGGGTGCGCGACAATCAAATGGCGTAATGCCTCGGGAGCGAAATGGATCATTTCAAAGCGCTCGTGACCCTATCGAACCCTTTTGATTGAAGGAGACTGAGATTCCGGCGGGCAATCATTCCGGCGGGCAATCTAACTTCCACGTTGACAGATGAGTGGTCCCGGCCATGGTCCGCATCTGATGAAACAGTTGCATGAACGTCCAGTCACGGCTCGCGGGTCGATCGTGGCGAGTTGTCAGCGTAGGCGTTTTACCTACGCAGCTGCTTCCATTTCTTTCGCCTCCAGCCCAGTCAGCGGCT